>JAQNCM010000292.1 GCA_029237615.1 Mucilaginibacter sp. | reverse complement strand
TTTTTAAGTAGATTTTTACAAAAGTAATAATTTTGAATCAATTTACAGTTTGGAATAACGATTTATCAATTCGTATATCCTTTTTTTTACGTTTCCTATTAGTTATTTATCTTAATCGAATCCATACCCACAACTTTTAAGCCAATTTCTTTGCCTTTAGTAATCGTATAATTAATTGCCTCTTCCCTCGAATTGGGAATTTCGCCTTCCAGGATAGCTTCACGTATCTGATTTTTGATAATTCCCACTTCCCGACCTTCTTTTATTCCAAAAAGCTGCATAATATCGTTGCCGGTAACCGGCGGCTGCCAGTTCCGCATGTTATCGCGCTCTTCCACGTCTTTTAATTTTTGTTGGACGAGTTCAAAGTTTTGACGATATTTTTTTATTTTATATTCATTTTTGGTAGTTATATCTGCTTTACATAGCATCATCAAACTTTCAATATCGTCGCCTGCTTCAAATAATAGGCGGCGAACCGCAGAATCCGTTACAATAGACTGGGCTAAAACAATAGGACGTAAATGCAGCTGAACCATTTTTTGCACAAACTTCATTTTTTCATTAAGCGGCAGCTTCAATTGAGCAAATATTTTAGGCACCATACGGGCTCCACGATCTTCATGTCCATGAAATGTCCAACCATGGCCTGGTTCAAAACGTTTTGTTGCGGGCTTGGCAATATCATGCAATATAGCTGCCCATCGCAACCAAAGGTCATCGGTGGTTTCACAAATGTTATCCAGTACGTGTAAGGTATGGTAAAAATTATCCTTATGGCCCTTGCCGTCAATATATTCAACCCCGTAGAGCGCTGTCATTTGCGGAAATATTTTATGCAGCAGGCCCGTATCAAATAAATAATTAAAACCGATAGACGGCTTTTCCGAAAGAATGATCTTATTTAACTCATCAGTAATGCGTTCCTGCGATATAATATCAATTCTGTCGGCGTTATTTTTTATAGCAGCTATTGCCAGTTCGTCAATCCTGAAATTAAGCTGCGCAGCAAATCGAACAGCACGGAGCATCCGCAATGGGTCGTCAGAAAAAGTTTCGTCCGGGTTTAGCGGCGTTCTGATTAGTTTTTGTTCCAGATCAGCAATTCCGTTAAAGGGATCTAATAATTCTCCAAATGTCTCCGGATGCAAAGATATTGCGAGGGCGTTAATGGTAAAATCACGGCGCTTTTGATCTTCCTCTAATGTGCCGTCTTCTACAATAGGTTTTCTTGAATCCAGACGGTAAGATTCCTTACGTGCACCAACAAATTCAACTTCAAGATCCTGGTATTTGAGTGAGGCTGTACCAAAATTTTTATAAACAGCCGCTTTTACATTTAATTTTTTCGCGATGGCTTCTGCAAATAAAATGCCGTTACCTATAATTACAATATCAATATCTTTCGATGGCCGGTTCAAAAAAATATCCCGCACAAAGCCTCCGATCGCATAAACCTGTAATTTATGTTCGGCAGCCAGCTTTGATATAACCGAAAATATAGGATGCTGCAAATGTTTAACCACAGATTTTTTCTGATTAATTTAATTTCATTAATTGTTTTATTTCCCTACTTTCTGATAAATTCAAAACTGCCGTTAGGTGCAAGTCTCATTATTGTTGAAGGATTTTTTATTTCCATATCATCCTGATCGATATCAACAACATAATCCACTCCATCAATAATTTCAGGATCTATCTGCAAAAAATATTGGGGTGATGGCTTGCCGCTTATGTTGGCGGAAGTTGATACCAGGGGTTTTCGTAACCGCTGTATTAATTGCTGGCAAAATGGATGCTTTGATATACGTACACCTATACTACCATCACTGCTGATTAATGCAGGCGAAATATTTTTAGCACCCGGCATAACCAGCGTAAGCGGATTTTCTGCATATTCAATTAAATCGTATGCCAGCGGATTTACTTCACTGATATAACTTTCCAGTTTGTTTTCGGTGTCAAGCAAAATGATCATGCTTTTTGCCTCATCACGTTGTTTCAGCCTGTAAATTTTGTTTATCGCTTCGGTATTGGTAGCATCACAGCCAATTCCCCAAATAGTGTCTGTGGGATATAAGATGATCCCGCCATCCTGTACAACTTTTAGTGCTTTGCTAACTTCGTCTTTAAGCATGAAGCAAATATACGTTCAATGCCTCAATGATGGTTAGCTCATTTATCATTTGCATGCATTTGGGTATGCCATATAATTCGCAGGTGTTTTTTGCGCAGGGCTCGCAGCTGAGTTTGCCATATCGTATAACCGATAAATCTTGCTTGTTAAAAGGCGCAGTATTATATTCGTTACCTGCACCGAAAAGAACAATAGTTGGCGTACCCACACTGTTTGCCAAATGAGCAGGTCCCGAATCAGTTGTTAGCACGGCTTTTGATGCTGCCATTATACTACAAAGACCTATCAAATCAGTTTTCCCTGCAGTATTTTCGATCCGGCTTTTATTTTCGGCGCCTTCAATTATCTGCTCAATAAATGCGGCTTCTTTTTGCGAGCCGATAAAAGTGAAAGTAGTAACCGGAAAAGTATTAGTTAATAAATTGATAATGGCTTTTGCCTTATCAACGGGCATTCGCCTCGATTCAGCTTCCGAGTTAAAATTGATTATTACTTTATTATTCCGTTGTACCGGCTGAGCAATATTTAATGCAACCGGCCCGCTACTAATATTTTTATCGGTAAATTGATGCAACAGCGAAATATATTCATCAACCCTGTGAATGTTTTTTGCTTTTTTATAGGAGTTGGTCAATAAAAAGTAGCCACCCTCTTTGCTAAATCCAATTCGTTTTTTCGCGTTTGTTGCCCAGGCCATCACCATAGATGACAATGACGAAGGCAGGTTGAAAAACAGGTCATACTTTTCGGACCGTAACTTTTTGCCAAATCGAAAAACGCCCGTTAAATTTTTATATTCTTGCTTAGCAAACGGATGGATAACATGGAGGCCTGGTATTAATGAAGCGATGCCGCTTAGCTCTTTTTTAATGATGATATCAATAACGGCGTCAGGGTAAACCTGTTTAACAGCGTTAATGAAGGCTGTGCTCATAACCACATCACCAAGCCAGTTGGGCAATCGTATCAATATCTTCATGCTTCAGATATGTGATATGAGATGTGAGATGTGAGATCATCAAATATCATCTTTAGGGTTAAGATTGAGATCTTCATAGCATTTGTATTAAAGCGTTGTGTCTTGGTTTTCTATCTCACATCTCAAGTCTCATATCTCAAATCTACACGGAGACATTATTTTCTCTTAATGCATCATTCAATGATGTTTTTTTATCGGTCGACTCTTTACGCTTGCCAATAATTAAAGCACATGGCACCTGGAAGTCGCCTGCCGGGAATTTTTTCGTATAGGAACCGGGGATAACTACCGAACGTGCAGGAACAATGCCTTTATATTCAACAGGTTTTTCGTGCGTAACGTCAATAATTTTGGTGGAAGCCGTAAGTACAACGTTAGCGCCTAATACTACTTCACTTTCCAGGTGTACACCTTCAACTACAATAGCTCTTGAGCCAAGGAAGCAGTTGTCTTCAATAATTACCGGGGCAGCTTGTATGGGTTCTAATACACCGCCTATGCCAACGCCGCCGCTTAGGTGTACATGTTTGCCAATTTGCGCACAGGAGCCTACAGTTGCCCATGTGTCAACCATAGTACCTTCATCAACATAGGCACCAATGTTTACGTAGGATGGCATCATGATAACTCCTTTTGAAAGGTAAGCGCCATAACGGGCTATAGCATGCGGTACAACGCGCACGCCGGTTTTTGCATAGTCGGTCTTTAATTTCATCTTATCATGAAAAACAAATGGCCCTACCTGAATTTCTTCCATTAACCGTGTTGGAAAATAAAGGATTACCGCTTTTTTTATCCATTCGTTGGTATGCCAGCGCGAGCCTATTAATTCGGCAACACGTATTTTACCTTTATCCAGTTGTTCAATAACGGTTTCAATAGCAGTGACATATTCGCTGTAATGTAACAGGTTCCTGTCTTCCCAGGCGTCTTCAATTAATTTTTTCAGGTCTTGCATTTGTAAATAAAAACTTTTGGCAAATTAAACGAATTTTAAGTGTATTGCCTATCCTTTGCCTATGAGTATTCAATAAAATATATTTAATTAGCCCAAATATTGCAATTGTTTAGAACTTTGTAAACTTAAATATAAGTTATGCCGGAAAAGGAAAAGCTACGAATAGATAAATACCTGTGGGCTATAAGAATATTTAAAACCCGTACACTTGCTGCTGATGCTTGTAAGGCAGGCAGGGTGAAACTGGATAATCAAAATATTAAACCATCGCACGAAGTAAGGATTGGCGAAACATACCAGGTATCAAAAGGGATTGAGCGAAAAGTATTAAAAGTAACAGGGCTGCTCGAAAGCAGGGCAGATGCGAAAACTGTGGTTGATTTTTACGAGGATATAACCCCTGTTGAGCAAACACATGCTTTTAAATCAATGTTCCACGCGCCTATTTTAAAACGTGACAGGGGAACCGGCCGGCCCACTAAAAGAGACAGACGAGAAATAGACGACCTTAAGGATGACTTTTTTGATAAAAAATAGTTGCTCTTTTTAAGGAGCTTTGTTACAATTTTATAAAGGTGCTTTTGCCAACCAGGCTTTTGTCACTATTATTCAACACCTGGATAATATAAGTGCCGGGAGTAAGGTTGGCCACATCTGCCTGCCAGTTAGCTGAGGTTGAAGTGGCTGTTTTAATCACCGAACCGTTAACATCTATTATTTTAATGGCATAAGAGATTGAACTGGTGTTTGGAGTTACCGGTATACTTGTTGAACCCGGATGAAATGTACTTAAACTGTTATTTGAAGTAATTGACAAGTTTATAGGTCCATTTGAAGGGTTGGGATAAACTTTAATATTGCCTGCAATAGTGTTAGTTAAATTTCCGTACATTACAGTAACAACGTGCGAATAGCTGACAGTTCCATTCAAATCGACTAATTTTAACCGGTATAGGTTGGCTGCTGTTAATAAAGGATTTTTATCTACCATGCTATAGGTTCCTTGGGCGCTTGATGCTACGCCCCCTATAACATCAAATGCGGCGCCGCCGTCAGTGCTTCTTTCTACTGTGAAGTTGGTGTAATTCTCCTCGTTTTCAGTTTTCCAAACA
>JAQNCM010000462.1 GCA_029237615.1 Mucilaginibacter sp. | reverse complement strand
AAAGATTTTACCGGGCGGTGCATCGAGGATGATGGTCCATGAGCTGCCATCTAAGGATATATCAAGATAGCATCCAAATTTGGTCGCCAGTTTGCGCAATGATGCAGGAGAATGTTTCATTGTGGATCACCCTTTTTACGCTTTGTAACTATAATTATAAAGGATAGTAGAAGAATAGTCAAGGATTAAAAGCAAATCCCGCCACTAGGACGGGATTCGGACGCTGCCCACTCTTGATTATTCCACGCTTGGTGCGAACCTATTGCTAGGCGGTGTGATGCTGGAGGCAGCCATTGCATCATTAGAGATATTTATTAATTCTTGTTCAGTGTGGTCCCATCATTTAACCTTCTTTGGTAGATGGAACCAAATCTACATAATAAAATTGACCGGGTAACACTTTTCCAAATGCGTCAGGATTATTAACAGTGAAACTAAGTGTCCCACTTGGAGTCCATTTTGACCATTTCGCATTTTCGGTATTGGTAGCGGTTACTGCTTGCAAGTTAATAGTTTCCGAAGAAATATCACCGTTGCTATCGGCTGATCTATGAACAGATGTAACACTCATTTTTAAACGTAAAGACATAATTATTTCCCTATTATGTATACATTTTACAATAAATGGGAAATAATGTCAAGAAAAATAAGCGAATGGCGTTTTGTTTTAGTCTCTCTGGATCATGAGTTCAGGTTTACTATATTTGTTACCATTCTAATGTGCATATTTCAGCACTTAGTCGATGATCGAAACCACCGATGACCAATTTAAGACCCGTCAGTATTCGCTGTGTGGACACTACTAATAAGGTACCTAATACCCTTGATATCAGCACAGATATTAGCACATTACTTTCATGTTGTCACCTTTCTAACCTATAGAATTTTGTATACAAACTCTACATCAGGGCTCAGCGTGACGGGTACTTTTTCTTAAAAACTCGCCAATTATGCGCATCATCTATATTGTACCAAAGGAAATAAAACCAATATAGAGCTAAGCGTGGCGAGTGTGTTACTACTATTTATATCGAGTTGTTGGTGCAATGTTTTATGAAATTGCCACTTGCACCATAATGTCGAACCCCTGTAGATGATTTCTTACAAGGAGAGGGTATCTATTTAGGAATCCTCTAATTCACTATTTCAACTCTTATTATCCCTATGGCAATCCCTATATTAAATCATCGTTTCCACGAAATATAGTAAAACTCAGGATAGACAAAAATTTAGCTAATAACATAACTTACCTTCCTTCTATCCATTTTAGGATAAACCTTACATAGTTTGCATAATACACGAAATGTATAAAAAAGTCAAATATTTTTATACATTTGAATCCATGATATATAGTAATATATTACAACATTATAAGGTTCACATGCAAGCAAAAATAAAAGAAAAACAAATGGCAATAGATTTAAGATTGACGGGTGAAACTCTTAATTCAATCAGTAAGAAATTAAATATCGGAAAAGGTACAGCTTCTGAATGGTTGAGAGATTATAAATTATCAAAAGAACGAATACATGAATTAAATCTTTCTCGCCGAAAAAAATCTGAGTCTACTAGAAAAGTTAATCGATTAGCGCGCTATGAGCAATATAAAAACGTTGGGAAAGAATTAATACAATGCAATAATAAATTTAGGGAATTATGTTTATTATATTGGGCAGAAGGGACAAAAAATGAACGTCGTAAATTTGCATTTTCAAATTCAGATGCTCATATGTTAATTTTTATTTTAAATATTTTACAAGAATTAGATTGCAAAAATAAGATTTATTTTACTGTTTATTGCCACAGAGAAAATGATATTACAGATGATGAAGTCAGAAAATATTGGATAAAAATTTTAAAAATTGATGCATTGACAATTTATAGACCCGAGACTAGTCGAGCAAGTCAGCGAAAAAGTAAAAATAAATTAATGTATGGAACTGGCGTAATTGGAATAAATTCAATAGAGTTTTTAAATATTGTATTAGGTGGTATTGCTTATTTAAAGGAAGAAATTGGTACCACCTGATAGAATCGAACTATCGTATTCGCCGTGTAAAAGCGATGTTCTACCATTAAACTAAGGCGGCATAAACTGTGTGTACTCGACATTTCGACTCTAATTGTCTGGTGTGGAATATATTTTTTAACAATTTATCTGGAGTCAGTCGGGATCGAACCGACGACATCTAACTTGCAAAGCTAGCGCTCTCCCAACTGAGCTATGACCCCGTAAAAATTAAAAGACTCTGTTAAGCCCTACATATGTGAGATTCCATCAAACACCCGTCTCACAAAAACCTAACAGAGTCCCAACTCTATTATATATCAAAATTCTTGATGATTTTTATAACAAGAACCACCAAAACTTGGTACTCTTTAGGGCTTCCAGATTATTACATCCTTCAAGCCTCCACCAAAACATTTTTACAGAATGTTTAAACTGCCAGACTGACCAGTAAATTTTTACTAAAACTTACAAAAAATGGTCTACGAAACATATTTATTATCTCCGCGTCTACGGATAATAGGTTCTTTTGGTTCAAATTCTCCAGGTACATTCACAATACAGTAACCCGGTGATCCAGAAAGGCCATCTTCAGTAACCCACCATACAGAAGACATTGCTCCTGCCATGGTCGAAGTATCAACATCAAGCCGTCGTATAATGTGTGTTTTGTTGGAAAAATTTGGCGTA
>JAQNCM010000569.1 GCA_029237615.1 Mucilaginibacter sp. | reverse complement strand
TTCGGCAAAGGCCACGGCTACTTCGACCTGGAATGGGCGATGCTCAGCGAATTGGGGCTTACGGATTCCACGAGCGAGATCGCCGATGTCGTACACGGGTGCCAGGTGGTCGACGACGACCTGCTTGGCGACGATCACGACGTGCCCGTCGACTGGATCATCACGCCGACTGCCAGCGTTCAAGTCGACGACCCCGGACGTCGCCCTGGCCGCATTCACTGGGACCTCCTCGACGGTAGTCCGCTCATGACGACACCCCCCATCCAAGAGTTGTTCGCCGAACGCAGCATCGCGTGACGGCAAACACGCACCACAGGTAACGCCCCAACCCCTTAGTCACGCCTAATCGAAGGAGCACCTCGTGTCACTGACCACCGCACCATCCGATGCCGCCGCGCGCATCGAGCCCCACGGCATCGACCTGATCCCAGACGGCGAACGTCGCGGCAAGCCCCGCGACCTCTTCGGCATGTGGGCAGGGGTCAATCTCAACGTGTTCTACGTTGTCAACGGGGCCGTCGTCATCTCACTCGGGCTCTCCCTCTGGCAGTCCGCCGTCGCCATCATCATCGGCAACCTGGCGTTCTTCGCCGTCGGACTGACCAGCCTGCAGGGCCCGAAAACCGGAACGTCGACCTTCGCCGTATCGCGCGCGTCATTCGGACCCAACGGAGGCCGCGCGCTCGCCTTATTCAACTGGATCACCTGTGTCGGCTTCGAGGCATCCGGTCTGGCGCTCGTCGTGCTGGCCGCCCTCGCAATATTCGAAAAGATGGGGATTGCCGCGACGCCCGGGCTCAAAATCACGGTGATTCTGGTCGCCGCAGTGATTCAGGGCGTGCTGCCGCTCATCGGACATGCCGCCATCGTCAAGGTGCAGCGCCGCCTCGCCTGGATTTCGACCGTGCTGTTCGTTGTGATGGCCGTCATGGTCGCACCCAACCTGAACCTCGGAGCGCTCACGCAAGGCCACGGCTGGGAGCCCATCACCCTCGCCATCGCGCTCATCGTCTCGGGCGGCGGACTCTCGTGGGCTAACACCGGCAGCGACTACTCGCGCTACCTTCCCCGCACAGCCTCACCGAAGAGCGTCTTCTGGATGAGCACGCTGGGAGGAATGATCCCTGCTGTACTGCTTGAGCTGCTCGGCGCCGCCATCGCATCGGTCGTCAAGACGGCGAGCGACCCCATCGCCGGAATCCCCTCGGCGCTGCCGGGCTGGGTCGCCCTGCCGTACCTGGTTTTCGCGATCGTCACGCTGCTCGCGGTCAACACCATCAACCTCTATTCGTCGGGGCTCACCCTGCAGGCGTTCGGGTTGCACCTCGCGCGATGGAAATGCGTGGTCATCGACAGCGTCATCTGCACGGCGCTGTGCTTCCTCGTCATCTTCTCCGACTCGTTCAACAAGTACTACTCGGAGTTCCTCGGCCTTCTCGTAATCTGGCTCGCCCCCTGGTTTGCGATCTACGCGATCGATGCGATTCTGAGAAAGGGGCGGTACAACGCATCCGCCCTCGTCAACGAATCCCGTGGAGGACGCTACTGGCGTGCCGGCGGATTCCACATCCCCGGTGTCGTGGCACAGCTCGCCGGCATGATCGCCTCCGCGCTGTGGATCAATTCCGCGGCGTTCGTCGGCCCGCTCTCTACGCTTACCGGAGGTTCGGACTTCAGCGTGTTCATGGGCCTTGTCGTAGGGGGCGCCGTCTACTGGCTCCTCGCCGCCAAGGGCGTTCGCGGTGAAACAGCGCTGCTCGACCTTGATGGGGCGGATGACGCAGACGCTGTCGGGGCCAAGGTCGTCGCCTAGAACGAAGAACCCCGCTGAGCACCCGGTGCCTGATGCTCGAACTATTCCGCCACCTCACCTTCGACCCACCAGGGACTACCAACCCCAAAAACCAGGAAAGTCCCGAACCCTAGGGGTCCGGGACTTTCCTGGTCCTGACACAGGACCATGGTGCGCGAGGGGGGACTTGAACCCCCATGCCCGTAAAGGCACACGGACCTGAACCGTGCGCGTCTGCCAATTTCGCCACTCGCGCAGACTTAGCGAGATTACCATAGCGCACGGTGCTCGATCGGGCTGAGCCTGGCGATAGCATCGGAGGGTTGTGCGGGTGCACGCACCCGCGAAAGAAAGGCATGTCGGATGACGCAGCGCGGGGTCGTCGTCAACAGCGCGCTCATCGTCACGGCGCAGAGCACCCAGGCGATCGCGGTCGGGGCGATCGCACTGTTTCTTCCCCTCATCCGGTCGGATCTCCACATCAGCTTCGGCCAGGCCGGCCTCCTGTCTGCGGTGACGACCCTCACCTACGCGCTCATGCAGATTCCTTCCGGCGTGCTCGCCGACCGCTTCAACCCGAAGCTGTTGTTCGCGATCGGAATCCTCGGCACAAACACCCTCGCGATCCTGTTCGCCGTGACGCAGTCCTTCGGATGGCTGCTCTCTATCCAGGCGGTGGCCGGCGTATTCCGGGCACTCACGTTCGTTCCGGGCATGCTCCTCATTACTCGGCACTTCTCCGAAAAGAGGCGTGCAACCGCGATGGGCCTGTTCGTGGCGGGAGGGTTCTCGTCGAACATCCTGCTCAACCTGGTCGGGCCGTTTCTCGTCGAGCCCCTGGGCTGGCGGGGCCTCATCATCCTCTCGTCTTCGCTCGGACTCGTCGTGCTGGCGCTGTTCTGGCTGCTCGGCGACAATGCGCCGGCGCCTGCTCCGCATGAGACGCTGAATGTCGGGGCATCGGTCTGGCGCGATCCGGCCTGGTGGCTACTCGGGGTCATCCAGTTCGCGCGTCTCGCGATCGTCTCAGGGTTCACTTTCTGGCTGCCCGCCTACCTCGTTATCGAACGCGGCTTCTCGCTCACGCAGGCCGGG
>JAQNCM010000287.1 GCA_029237615.1 Mucilaginibacter sp. | reverse complement strand
TTATAGCGAAATGATCTTTAACAAATTTGTTCAATTTTGCGGCGTGCCGGTTGTTAGCCTGGAATCAGCTACCCGCCATCCGCTGCAAAGCTTGGCCGACCTGGTTACGATAGAAGAATTAAAGACCCGTGCCCGCCCAAAAGTGGTGTTAACCTGGGCGCCTCATATAAAACCATTGCCGCAGGCAGTACCTAATTCTTTTTCCGAATGGATGTGTAAGGCTGATGTTGACTTTATAATCACTCACCCTGAAGGCTATGAACTGAGTACCGACTTTACAAATGGCGCAACCATTACAAATAATCAGGATGAAGCCTTGGCGGACGCTGATTTTATTTATGTAAAGAACTGGTCGGCTTATGAGCCTTATGGCAAATTATCCGCGGGAAATAAAGACTGGATGCTTACCAACAAAAAACTAAAGATCACCAATAAAGCTAAAGTGATGCACTGTTTACCCGTTCGCCGTGATCTTGAACTTTCTTCAGAAATTTTGGACGGGCCGTGCTCGATAGTGACTCATGAAGCAGCAAACCGTGTTTGGGCAGCACAAGCCGTGTTGAAACGGATGCTGGAGGAATTGAATTAATTTGAAGATATGGTGATTGAGGGAATTTGAAAATGTGTTGATTTGAAAATTAGTTAGTAATCAGAGCAATTTTCGACCCTCAAATTAATTAATCGAATAATTTATACGATGGATAAAAGAATTTAAAAATATGCTAATTTGAATTCTTAGCACTGTGGATAATTTTCAAATTCTCAAATTACTCAATTAACAAATTCACACCATGTACATCCCGTCTTTTAACAAATTTGAAGACCAGCAGGAAGCTATCAGCTTTATGCAGCGGTATAGCTTTGCTACTATTGTTTCGGTTAAAGATGGTGTACCCGTTGCTACACATTTACCCTTTATTATAAACCGGACGGACGATAAAATTATTTTAAAATCACATTTTGCAAAAGCTAATCCCCAGGCAGTTGATGCAATAAATACGAATGTGCTGATAATATTTACTGAGCCCCATGCCTATATCTCGCCAAAGCATTATGAAAAAGCTGAAAATGTGCCTACCTGGAATTATTTAGCCGTACACGCTTATGGCAAATGTGTTTTATTGGACGGAGAAGAAAACAAAGCCGAATTGCTGAAAGCAACTATCCTCAATTTTGAAGCGGATTATTTAAAACAATGGGACAACCTGCCTGATGATTTTAAACAAAAAATGATGAAGGGCATTGTTGCATTTGAAATTGTGATAGAGGACTTGCAAGGCAAAAGTAAACTCAGTCAGAATAGAACACAAAAGGAACGGGATAATATCATCAATGAATTGAAAACTTCAGCAAATTCCAACGAAATGGAGATCGCCGATTATATGTCCGTCTTAAAAAAGGGTGATTAAGCATTTTAATCAATGTCTTAATCAACTTATTTTAACCAATCAACTTCTCACAACTATTTCGAATCGTTATTTGCCATCCTGGTTTCGATGTCGAAATATCTCACCACCAAGCGATTGTCACTATTTTTTGTAAAATAGTTTACTGCCCAGCTAAGAAATACAATTCCCTTGTTTGAAAAGCCTGCCAGTGACATAATGTGGACAAAACCCCATAACAACCATGCAAAAAAACCCTGAAAGTGGAGTTTTCCCAGATCTGCAACCGCCTGATTGCGGCCTATGGTTGCCAACGACCCTTTATCATGATATATAAAAGGTTCTGTTGGCTCTCCCTTTAATAAGTGTTCGAGATTTTTGCCCAGGTGCTCACCTTGCTGTATTGCTGCAGGAGCAACACCGGGATGACCATTTGGAAATTCATTCGTAATCATAGCGGCTACGTCACCTATTGAAAAAATATTTTGATAACCTTTTACCTTGTTTATTTCATCAACATATATTCGGTTACTTTTTGCAATTACTTCAGCAGGTATACCTTCCGGCACTTCCCCTTTTACTCCTGCTGCCCATAATACATTACGGGTTTTAATGGTTTTGCCGTTATCTATAGTTAAATAAAACCCGTCATAACTTTGTACATGGGCACTGTTATAAATGATGACATCGCCATCCACTAAAAATTTCTTTGCTTTTTCAGATGCCTGAGTCGACATGGATGCCAACAACCTGTCCTTACCTTCCACAAGGTATACGCGCATATCATATTTGCTCAAGCCGTGGTAGTCATTCCCTAATATTAAATGCCGCATCTCGGCCAATGCGCCTGATAGTTCCACTCCTGTCGGGCCACCGCCAACCACCACAAATGTCATCAACGCAAATTTTTCTCTCATATCAGCGGTAACCAGCGCTGTTTCCAGGTTTTGAACAATCAGACTTCTCAAATTTAAAGCCTCAGGTATATTTTTCATGGGCATAGCGAAATGCTCAATCTCCTTATTCCCAAAAAAATTAGTGTTTGAACCGGTTGCGACTACAAGGTAATCGTAATGAATGGTTCCTATACTGGTTGTTAAAGTATTATTTTCAGGATTGATCTTTTCAACTTCAGCCATGTTAAAGCTGAAATTATCATGCTTTGTAAATATCCGGCGAATGGGGAATGCTATCGAATCGGCGGCGATTGAGCCTATTGCAACCTGATATAGCAAAGGTTGAAAAGTATGATAATTATGCCTGTCGAGCATTAAAACGTCAACAGGCGCATTCTTTAATCTCTTGGCCAAAGCTAATCCACCAAATCCTCCCCCAATAATAACTACTCGCGGCTTTGAACCACTATTCTGACCCTGGGATGTAACAGTAAACATATATTTTATAAAGTTCAATTATACATAATCTTTGATAAACTTACTGTCATTTATCTACTATGTTACGATTGAACAAATATTTACATGGTCGGTTTTCTGTGATGGTAAACATCCTTGGCAGGATCGAACGCTATTGTTAAACAATGATTTTATGCCGCCCGTTCAAACCCACGCACGTAAACACTATAATACCGGGTTAAACATATTATTCTATCAGCCCGGCATTGTCTTTTAATCCAACACCGGATAGCTTTCTTTTAAATGCTTCACTTATTAAATAAAATAATTTATCAGCTGCTTGTCTTACTGGCAAACCTTGCGGCCTGATATTGGATATGCAATTTCTTGATTCATCCGTAAGTCCGGGTCTTGGATTGTAAGTTAGATAAGCTCCCATGCTATCTGCTGCACTTAAACCCGGTCGCTCTCCTATCAGCACAACCGATATTTTTGGATTTAGGTAAAAAGCGATATCATCGCCGATGGCTACCCTACCCTGTTCCACCAGGCATAAAGGTGCAATCGTAAGTTTTGCAGCCAATAACATAGGGATCAGTAACTGCAGCAAGGCAAATGTATTTTCATTAACGGCCGTTGCTGATAGTCCGTCGGTTATAATGATAGCTACGTCTTTCCCGTCGCTATAACTTTTCAGTTGTTCGGCAGATTCGTCATCCAAAAGCCTTCCATGATCCGGCCTTTTCAAATATTTGTGACGGCTTCCTGCCCTACTGTGCAGCTGCAAAACGGGTAAATCAAAAACACTTAAAGTGTTAATCAATTTTTCGGCATCCAGTAATGAGTATACTGCATCGCGCGCATGGGCATGGGCTAATTTAAATTCAAGCAATTGTTTTAAAGGGATGCTGGTGCCTACCCGTCCAATTGCAATTCGGGCGGTGGTGAACTCTTTTAGCGGAATTAACGGATCGGTATTAGCTATTTCATTCTTCATCTTTCTATCCGTTTATCCATTTGCGTTGCCAGGTATCTGCATTAATTTAATACTCCCGTTAAAAGTTTATGACCGGGATTAACAGGTAGCAAGCTTCCCGTTTCGTCTATAATCCCTTGTTTAATCAGCCAATTCTCAAATTCGGGCGCCGGCTTTAGTCCTAAAACCTTTCTTACATATAAAGCATCGTGAAATGAGGTGGATTGATAATTGAGCATAATATCATCAGAACCCGGGATACCCATTATAAAATTGCAGCCGGCTACTCCTAATAAAGTAAGCAGGTTGTCCATGTCATCCTGATCGGCTTCTGCATGGTTTGTATAACAAATATCAACTCCCATTGGCAAGCCAAGGAGTTTTCCGCAAAAATGATCTTCCAATGCCGCCCGGATAATTTGTTTACCGTCATACAGATATTCAGGTCCGATAAAGCCTACTACGGTATTGACCAACAATGGCTTATATTTTCTTGCGACAGCGTAAGCTCTCGCTTCACAGGTTTGCTGGTCAACGCCGTGATGCGCATTTGCTGAAAGCTCGCTCCCCTGGCCGGTTTCAAAATACATCACATTTTGTCCAATAGTTCCACGGTTTAATGACAACGTCGCCTGATACGCCTCATCAAGCAAGGCCATATTTATGCCGAAGCTGGTATTTGTTTGTTCTGTTCCACCAATGGATTGAAAGCACAGGTCAACAGGTGCTCCTTTATTTATCAGCTCTAATATGGTGGTGATATGGCTTAAAATGCACGATTGGGTAGGAATATCAAACTGAAGGCGAACATTGTCTATCAGTTTTAATAAATTCATTACCATGGCCGGGCTGTCCGTAGCTGGATTGATGCCAATTACCGCATCGCCGCTGCCATATAACAGGCCATCAATCATGCTTGCCGCAATACCCATTAAATCATCGGTAGGGTGATTGGGTTGCAAACGGGTAGAAAAATGACCTTTTAAACCTATCGTATCACGGAAACGGGTAACTACTTCGCATTTTTTTGCTACCGCGATCAGGTCCTGGTTACGCATCAGTTTTGACACGGCGGCAGCCATTTCCGGCGTAATGCCTGCTTCAATAGTTTTCAAAACCGCCGTATCTGTTTCATCGCTCAATAACCAATCCCGAAATTCGCCCACAGTTAAATGACTTATGGAATTAAATGAGATATTGTCGTGATCATCAATAATTAACCTGGTTATTTCATCTTTCTCATAGGGGATAATCACTTCGTTCAAAAACGTTTTTAAAGGTACATCTGCCAGGGCTATTTGCGCAGCAATACGTTCCTCATAACTTTCGGCGCAAACACCCGCCAGCACATCCCCGGTACGGTAGGGTGATGCTTTAGCCAGCAGTGACTTCAGGTCATCAAACCTATAAACTATGTTTCCAATGGTGAACTTATACACAAGCAGTTATGATTGGGTAAATTATTGAATTAAAGGTTAATCGGCACCGTCATTAAATCTTCAGTTAGTTTATGCTTATGTTTTCCCATCAGCACAAAAACAAAAATCCCGGCTACCAAAACAAGGAAAAAGACCAGGCTCAGCATAACATTGAAATACATAATAGCAAACAAGGATATGGCGGATATAATAAGTGCCACTGCAGGAAACACAGGATAAAATGGGGAAGCGAAAGGCCGTTCTAAATCGGGTTCTTTCTTTCTTAATATGAACAGGCTAAGCATGCTCATCATATACATAAAAACCGCTCCCATTGCTGATATAATAATGATCTGATCGGTTTTTCCGGAAAGTATGGCTATAAAACTGATCACACCACCAGCAATTATAGCCCAGTAAGGTGTTTTGAAACGATGGCTTACCGTGGATAAAATACGGGGCAGGTAACCACTGCGGGCCATGGCAAATACCTGGCGCGAGGAAGCTAATATAGTGCCATGAAATGAAGCGATTAATCCAAACAAACCTATACC
>JAQNCM010000463.1 GCA_029237615.1 Mucilaginibacter sp. | reverse complement strand
AAGTATGCTTCCCATGCTGGATTTGCCAACTGGAAGGCGGCAGGGTCTAGCTCCCAGGTGTTGCGCACTGATGTGTCGACAATGGTCCGATCGCCCTTCCCGAAAGGTGCCCGCCTGCAAGCCGTCTTGATTGCCTTAGCATCGCCCTGCGACAGGGGCAGCGGGATTCTGCGGTTCCCCTGTATAGTCAAACCTGGATTGACAAAGGTAGGATGCCGATGGAACGTGGCGAACTCGCCGGCAGCCTGAATTCCGTCCAGGCATGCTTGGAGTTTCTGCTTAAACCCATCGACTTCGTGGACAGCCGCGTCGGAGACTGACGCAGAGTCGGAATCGCTCGAGACAGACATGGCCCAAGACTGTTTCGTCCGGTATGAACTGGGCAAGAAAGAGGCGACGCAAGCCCGAGGCGAGGGGCTGCGAGTAAATAGAGCCTAGAGCGTCAGGATGGCCTGTTACCGTGATAATTCCGGAGTCGGTGAACAACCACTAGCAACCAAGTTGTGGATACACTGTGGCTGTGGCCAGGCAGCAGGGTCGAGAAGTTCCCCACAAACCTCACGTCGCGGATCGAACGCGTTGGGCGAAAGCAGGCGCTGCCCCGCTCGGTAACGGCGAGGTACACCTTGTAATAAAGAGGTGAAGTTGGTTATGACACGGGTTATCACGTGCAGTTGTTAAAATAGGCGCAGATTACGTGAAAAGAAGGCTCACAAATTCCGGTTGAGCCAGCAGCGGTCGGCAGCAGCAACGCACCGTCCTCCTCCGTAAGCAAACTTGTAAAAGCAACCAGAATATAACGGCCGCTCAGCCGGATAGGTCGGCTGACGGCTTCATTATCAATGTAGTCCTGTCACTCCGAGATGCTTTCAGTTTCGACGCACTACAACTCAGTGAGCGGCCATAAAATTGCCATGTTCTTTGGCCCTCTGGTAAGCTACTGGCCATCTTGGCCGCCCAAGGAGGAGAGAAAGGCCGCAAGATTAACGTCTTCGCCCGCAATCTTTACCGTTATGTGACAAAGATGCCCCAGACACCTCTGCAAGGTCGGATCATCAGTGTGAGGCTTCCTGCCTTCGGCTCCGGAAATCTGACCGAGTCTCGCCTTAGCGCTTACAGATTCCCGATAGAGCCTCAGCTTACACAAAATCCCAAATGGGATGCTGGCGATCAGCCCGCCTGGGCCCTGAGCTTACTCGACATGTCGGCCCGATCCTTTAAAATCAGCTGGATCTCACGCCTTAAGTGAGCTGCCGTGCTCTCGCTCTGCAAACCCTTGCGACCAAGTCTGCTCTCCAACACACGGTTGCGACCTCTCATATTCAGCATGGCCTCTGCATCAGTCTCCTCGGCATTGATATCGTCACTACCAGGCATCACAATCCTTACGCCATCGTCCCCTTCGTATCCTGAGCGACGGAAGATCCGCTGCCAAGATGAGATCTTAGAGAAGATCGAGCCACCGGCCATAGCTGTGCCAAAGTCCACCGATGAGGTTGCGTCCGTGGTGCGTTGTACGGGAAACCGTTGCGCAACGCGGACAATGGGGAACAAAATGTTATATATGATTGCGATTGGTCTATTGTTCTCAGTTAAAGAGCCGCAGGTTCGCAGCTGTCAGAAAAGAGGTGCAAGCTCCTCGTGCTTCTTATAATCCCCTTACCGCATACCCAATATCAAGCGCCGGGACCGGGATACTTCTCCAGGTCGGAATTTCCGTAGAACTGCCGCCTCAGTTGCTCGGCCTGTTTCTTGTCCCTCTGGGCGAAGGTGAGTAATCATTGTGGTGTTATCTAGAGCCCTCGAAACAAGCCCGGCCCAAGTCTATCACTATTAAAACCCCCAAACCGTTCGTCGACACTCCACTTCGACAGAGGCGTCGGTACGGGTCATGTAGCAAGCGGGCATTCGCTTATTATTAGGCAGATGGGACTTGGGCATTTTCAACCTCTGGACAACAACTTAACAAAAGCTCTCCCGCTCTCTTGTCCACCAAGCGAGGGCGGTGATACGAAAGAGCGACGACACGCTTGGAGGCACCCCAGGACGAGAGACCCCAATCTGGAACTTATCAAAACGGTGGATAAGCTCTACGAACATGATTGGCGGAGCAGGAGATACAGCAGATACTACGTCACGATATCAGACGGCCTCAGCTTCTACAGATAGCCCCTCGTTGCGATGGCGCCAGCGGTCAACTCCACATCGGTTAGCTGGCAGCCTTTGTTAAACGTCGATCATGAAAGACTGGAGGGTCAGACGGTAGTCAAGGTCTCTGCCGTCGTACTGACGGATCACTTGCTGGTGTACCTGGGGGCCGGGTAACGACACCTCAAGGATAAACTCCCACCCGTCGCTGTTATCGACTGTCTAAGTGGTGTTGAATCAGTCAACCTTGGACGCACCGCCAAGTTGCCTATCCTATCCCTTCTAAGTTAATAGTCAGGGACAGTGTCTTTAGTACATACTGTCGAGGGACAGTACTATTTCTTTAACCGAGGTACCTGAGGAGCCGTTTTGGAAGCTTAATAGCTACGATGTTTGTAAAGAAGTGATGCGGACTAAGGCCGTATTTCTGCACGCCGATTCTGGATGTTCTTCGCTCGGTAGCCCAGCGAATAAGGTCAAAAGAACCTCTAAGGAGGT
>JAQNCM010000282.1 GCA_029237615.1 Mucilaginibacter sp. | reverse complement strand
GAATAATTGCGGATATGAACCGCCCGATAAAATACGTGGATATCATTACCTTCCTTGATAACCGCGGGGTTCAGTACACTTTCGTCCTCAAATTCCAGCCCGTCTTTCTGAAGTATTACGCCTTCCTTTTTTACTTCAATCATTTGTTTTTATTTTCATTAGGTTTTTTATCATCGGATGAGCTGTCTTCAAAACCATTTTTATAACTTTCTTTGTCATCCAAACAGGCAATAATACCCTCAATAACTCTTTTTGTTTCATTTGGATCACTTACGCGGATGGAAAACGTACCGGCTTCCTTTGCAGGATAATCGTTGCCGCCCGGAAATATCGCATCCCCAATAAATATCATTTCCTTTATTTTTATATCCAGCACATCACGTAGTTTATGGATGCCATATTTTTTGTCTATACCTTTTTTTGTGATGTCAATGGAGGTGGCGCCGCCCAGATTTATGGCAAACTCAGGGATCATTTTTCCTAAAAGCTTTTTTATTTTATCGCGTTTGGAAAAACCAGGGTCCCATTTTACCTTTTCGTCCAAAGGCGCCTGTTGGCCCAGGCCTGAGTAAGTTACCTGGCTGCCCCTGTCTTCGATAGTTTCGCCCCAAACTTTTCTTGCTTTATAACCTGATTCATCTACCGCTTTATTTAATGAATCAATGATCTTTTTTTTCTCCTCATCGGTAAAGTTTTCGGCATATAATTGTTTCCAGCCGGATTTTTTAAATTGATAAAACTTTGTTCCGCAGGTAGGCAGAATGGATAAATTTTTAAACTTACTGTCCTTCGGTAGATGTGATATTACCTGTTTCTCGAATTGGAGCCAATCGCCACCAGAGATGATAGCTACCTTGGCAACAGTTAAAAGCGCCGCCAGACGAACAGATATATCCTGGTCAATGGCAGCTTTGCTTGCCGCAAGTGTGCCGTCAAGGTCAAAAGCTATTAATTTCTTCATTTTATATTTATCATTGGGCGTTGGTCATCGGGTCATTAGTCATTTGGTTGGTAGTTGATGTTACATTGACTGAATCTTTCAATGACTAATCCCCCGGCAAAGCAATCTCTAATAAAGTAACCTCACCCCTTGGCACAAATGGGCAGGCGCCACATGCAGCGGGCAATAACATTACCTCGCCTTTACTAAAAAGGTAGAACTCATTATTGCACTCCAGGTCACCTTCTCCTGCTATGCACACCAATACTCTTGGGATTGCTTCCTTTCCAACCATAAATGGATACTGGCCGGTATTACGCCATACTTCAAAATGGGGATCCTCAATAAGTTTCTCCTTATGTACAGACCCATCTGACTTTATAGCGGGTGTAACCGGCTTTATAGCGGTTTTAGTGAAATCTATACAAGCTATAGCTTTATCAACCTGCAAATCGCGGGGCTTACCGGTTTTTTCGTCAATACGATCCCAATCGTACAGGCGGTATGTAACATCGCTGTTTTCCTGTACTTCAAAAACAACTACATCACCGAGGGTGTGTACCGTCCCTGCTTTGATCAGTACACTATCCCCAACACTTGGTTTAAAGCTGGCAAGATCATCAGCCACTTTATGCTGACCAAGCGCGGTACGCAAAGTACCCTCTGTTGTACCTGGTTTTAAACCTGCATAAATGACTGCTTTTTCACCTGTTTCCAGCACCACCCATGCTTCGGTTTTTCCGCTGTCATCTTTTGGAATGTATTTGGTCAACTGGTCAGAGGGATGTACCTGCACCGAAAGCACCTGCTGACAATCCAAAAATTTTAATAATAAAGGGAATCGTTTAAACTTGCCCGAAAGTTTACCCATAAGGGGTTCAGGCATCTTTGACATTAACTGGCTAATGGTTTCGCCTTTTAGTTCACCATCTGAAACCTGGCTTGGATGATCCTGCCTGTCACTCAATATCCATGCTTCGCCAATAGTATCTTTAGGGGGCAATGGCTTTGATAATAAACTACCAAGCCTGCGCCCACCCCAAATACGGTACTGGTAGATCGGCTCGAATTTTAACGGATAAAGTTTTATTTGCTCCATGTAAACATTAATAACACAAAGCAGGGCAGTAAGTTTGTTTAAGCCATTAGTCTTTATGCCAGCGGCTCTTGAGTTAATTACTGGGGTTTAAAATTTAAGATGCAGAAAAGTCTTTTTCCATCTCAGGCTAGTATTCACCGCGGCGAGCTGCATTATCCAAACTGGCCCGGTGTACCAGCATTTGCTGCGCCTTTTCAACATTTTCGTCTTCGCCTTTCCAAATTTCCAACGCCGGTTGTTGTATAGCCCTGGCAAACGAAAAAGTAAGCGCCCATGGCAGTTTTCCTTTATATTTCACATGCATGGCATTTAAATGCGCAGTTGCCAATTCTGCCGACTGGCCGCCTGATAAAAAAGCTACGCCGGGTACCGCCGCAGGTACCGACTGTAGCAGGCAGGTGACAGTGGCCTCGGCAACTTTGTCGATGCTTGCCTGTTTTGGACTACTCAAGCCAGGCAACACCATATTAGGTTTTAATATCAGCGCCTGCAAATTAACATTTTGATCAAACAGCTGATCAAAAAGTATATGCTGTACATTTGCTGTAACATCAAAGCATCTTTTAAGATCGTGTGAGCCGTCCATCAATACTTCTGGCTCAACAATTGGTACAATGCCTGCTTCCTGGCAAAGAGCGGCGTATCGCGCCAAAGCGTGCATATTGGCTTCTATACACCCTTTTGTAGGTATAACCGCATTTATAGTAATTACCGCACGCCATTTAGCAAAACGGGCGCCCAGTTCATAATATTTCGCCAGCCGCTCTTTTAAGCCATCCAGCCCCCTGGTAATTTTCTCGCCGGGAAAGCCTGCAAGATCAGTAGTCCCTTCGTCAACCTTTATACCGGGTATAATGCCGGCCTGCTTTAATTTGTCAGTAAATAATACCCCATCTTTTGTTGATTGATATATAGTTTCATCATACAAAATGGCGCCGCTGATGCACTTACCCAGGCCCGGTGCAGTTACAATTAATTCACGGTATTTGCGCCGGTATTCTTCTGTTTGGGGGATACCCACTTCTTCAAAACGTTTGTTACAGGTTGCGGTACTTTCGTCCATGGCCAGTAAACCTTTATCGCCTTCAAAAAGGGCGGTAACTGTATTGATCAATTCATTTGTTTCCATAGGGGCTGATGTTCCTTTCAGGGGATGGGAATTTTCATCCGTTTCCATTTACGCGGTAAACAGTTTGTTTAACAAGTTTACCTAATAATTGTTATTTAAAACAAGAAGGATTGCTGAATATTTAAAGTTTGACGTTCAGAAAACATTCATCCAAATTACTAGTCAGACAACTCTGTCGCGGCAGCGTCATCTAATAAAATATAAGAAGAAGGAAGCGTTTGAAAGACAGATGCCGGCAATTGTTCAGTCACTTCGCCTTGAAGGGCTTTTGCAATAATAGCTGCTTTTTTTGCTCCAGAAGCAATCAGCACGGGCATTTTAGCATCTTTTAAATGTTTTAAACCGAGGGTTATGCCTTGGGTAAGTTCAGTTTGCTGCTTAAAATACTTTTGCCCTACCTTAATGGTTAGCGGATCCAACGGTGCACAATGCGAATACAGGTTAAAATCTGTACCTGGTTCATTTAAACCGATATGCCCGTTGAGGCCAATTCCAACCAGCATAATATCCAGCGGACCATGTTCAATAATAAAATGGTCCATCGCATTACAAGTTGCATTTAAATCCGTAGCCCGTGCATCAAAAAACATCATCTTGTCGTGTTTTATTTGTAGCGGCTTAAAAAAGTTTTCATACAAAAAGTTTGTACAACTGCCTTCATCATCCTTGCCCATGCCTACCCATTCGTCCAGGCCGACAAAATAACAGCTGCTGAAATCAATCTTACCTTCTATGGCGTCTGCTATTAAATATTTAAACATACCGGCCGGAGATTCTCCTGACGGAAAGCAAAGCATTGAATTTGGTTTATGGTTTACCTGCTCAACAATAAGGTCGGCTGCGGCCCTGCTCAGTTCATCATAACCGGGATATTTTAATACCATTATGTTATTGCTTATTTGATTTGCATGAACTGTACTGCAAGGTACCTAAATATATTGCAACTTAATATGGTTAAAGCCGGGTAGGGTAAACAGGATATATAAAAAAAGCCCCTGAATTATATTCAGGGGCTTGATACCTTACCGGATACCTCAATTATTGTACATGCCTTGAAAGCTTGTCATGCCTGATCTCTTCGAGAAAACCATGTTCATTAACAGCATAGCGTGAACTGGAAGTATCGTTGTGATTTTTTGGTATTCTGATGGTGTTGTTTTTTTTTCTTTTTCCTAAAAAAAGGGGTAAAATAATTACCGCCATCAAGGCAAAAATTGCAAATAGATTTAAAAACATAGCTTTTGTACTGATAAATAAATAGCAAAGCATTTTAATTTAGATGTGCGGGAAGTTCATTCCCACATATTTAATTTTTAAAACACTCGCTCCCTATCAAAGCTAATTCAGTGCCAAATTATTTTATATCGATAAAACATCACTTAGAAATTGGTAAAAAAGCATCAATTAAGTTACTAATGTTCATTCATATAAAAGCATGCAGCTATCATATTGATAACATTATTATCAGTTTGAGCATATTTCTATTAATTAAAAATTTTATCGAATCACAGCGAAAAACAGTTCAGTTGTATACTTTTCTACCTAAAATATACTATGCATGCATAATTATTTATACAGTTACATTTGCAGAGTAATTATTAAGATGCTACCAAGCCATTCCAAATAAAACAAGTATGACGTTCGCTGATAAAATTATAGCTTTTAATAAGCAACTTAACTTTAACGGTACACTGCCTGATGGGATTCGTATTATGAACCCGTTTAAAGAAAATCCACAGGCCAATAATTTAATGGAGCAATTTTATACTAAGTATTATAGCGATCACGATAAAAGGCATATGATACTCGGTATTAATCCCGGCAGATTTGGTGGTGGGGTCACCGGTATTCCTTTTACAGATTCGAAACGGTTAAAGGCGGTATGTAATATAAATTATGAAGGCAAAGAAACACATGAACCATCATCCGTCTTTGTTTATGATGTTATTGATGCCTTTGGCGGCGCCGCTAAATTTTACGAACACTTTTATATCAACTCAATTTGTCCGCTTGGATTTACGGCTACAGGCAGCAACGGAAAAGAGCTCAATTATAATTATTACGATAGTAAAGAACTTA
>JAQNCM010000465.1 GCA_029237615.1 Mucilaginibacter sp. | reverse complement strand
TCGCATGTCGGCATCTACATCGGGGATCGCAAGTTCCTGCACGCTGCCGGAGTGCGATACGGCGTCATGGTCAGCAGCCTGGACGACGCCTACCACCGCAAGCACTACGTCGGCGCGCGCCGCATGGACGTCTCCAAACTGCCCCCGGTTCCCGGCGAAGAGGGCGCGCCGCAGCGCGTCATCCTCGACGACGGCAAGGGTGACGCCGCTGCCGAAATGCCCGCAGACATGCCCGCTCAGCCCACCCACTAACCGCCTCTCCCCATAGACGCTCTGTCGCGCGGGAAGCCTGTCTCAATCGGCAGGCTTCCACCTCCGTCAACTTTACGACGCAAAGTCATTCTTCGCGCCGCTTCCCAGTGCGTACCGAACAACCTCCCGTAAGTTCAAGGACGCACTCCGCATCTCAAGTACCGTGATACTCACTTCCGGAAGGACTGCTCGGAGTGCAGCGCGCTCAGTCGCGATCTCCTCCTGCTCTTCCGATGAAAATGGATGATCTCTCTCTTCGAGGAAGCGGACATACGCGCTCCACAAAAAGGCGGAAAATTCAGGCTGATCTGCTGCCAGCCGCGCCATCCTGCCCAAACATAGGACCATGCTCCCTGTCTCACCCAGCGTGTCGAACAGGCGCAGTGCCTGACGCATCCAACTCCTCCCTTCCTCATGGATCCCCTGCTCTTGGGCGACATTCGCCAGGGCGTAGTAAGACCAGGCTTCATGGGCCAGGGCGCCCCCCGCCTGACAGAGCGTCACCGAGACGGCGAGGTAGTCTCGCGCTGCCTGGAAGTCACCCTGGACGCCGGCAGTCCTGGCCAAACGACGCAGCATGTTACTGCGGGAAATCGTTTCCGCCTCGGGGTAAATCGCCATCGCCTGCTCCCCATAGGCGCGCCCCCGAGGATAGTCCTGCTGCATGCCCGCGATATGCGCCAACGCTTCTAGTGCATGTGTTGTCAGGAACCATCGGTTCTGTTCCCGACCCGATTGCAAAAGCGCTTCCGCCATGGTATGCGCGCGTGCAAGATCGTGCTCCGCGCAAGTCACGTAGATGAGTTGTTGCTGTGCAAATCCCACCCCGGAACGATCGCCTACCTGTAGGGAATAGTCGAGGGCCGCTTCCAGGCGTTGGCGCGCGCGTTCTTTATTACCGGTCTCCAAATCCGATTCGCCAAGGTGACAGAGTGCGCGCGCCATGTACTGTTTGTCATCACAGCCTTCCGCAAGCGCGTAGGCCTTTTCCATCAGCGCCAGCCACACCGGCGAAGTGGAATAGTTGGCCCATTCCGCCACCATGACATACTGTTTTGCTTGCAGTACCGAGGGCAGAGGCAGTTCCCGCGTTGTCAGTCTGCTGATCCACAACTGCACTTCGGCACTGTGCGCCGCAAGAAGCCCACAAACCCCCATCGCGGCTAATAGCAGGAACGCTTGATCGATATCCGTTCGCTTCCAGCGTTGGAGCGCTGCATAATAGTTTTCCCGGTCCTCCTGCATCTTTTGCACTCGACCGAATATGGTTTCGCTGGCCGCGACTTCCGCCTCTCCCGCCAGCGCCTGCTTCAGGAAATAGTCGGCGTGGCGCTGTTCGGCCCTGTCGCGCTGTTCGGGAGAGAACTGTTCCAGGGCGTAACGGCGCGTCATCTCCAGCAACTGATAGCGGGGCTGTACTGTTTCCGTTCCCGTGTTCTCTTGAAAGAGAACGAGCGACTTTTCCACCAGTCGCTTCAACCACACCAGCGTCTGCATCTCCTCTTGTCTGGCCGGCGCTTCCCCACAAACCGCTTCCGCTGCCTCCAGCGTCCAGCCGCCTGCAAACACGGCGAGACAACACAGGAGATGCTGCTCCGAGCCAGCGAGGAGTGAGTAACTGCTGTCGAAGACGGTTTGCAAACTCCCATGCCGCGCGGGCGTCGGCGAAGGAAGGTTTCCGGGGAACGAAAATCGTTCTTCCAGGCGCGTCAGCATTTGCAAGGGCGTCAGCATATCGGCCCAGGCAGCCACCAGTTCGATCGCCAGCGGGATCCCTTCCAGTTTCACGCATAACGCGACAATGGCGTGGGCATTGTCCTGCGTCAGCTGAAAACCTGTCCGGCGCGCGGCGGCGCGTTCCATGTAAAGTCGTACGCCAGGGAACTGGAGTAGCAGTGGCGCCGGTTTGATCTCTGTGGGAAAACCCAGGGACGGTACGCGGTACTGGGTTTCGCCCACGAGGTGAAGCGCGTGCCGGGAGGTGACAAGACATGTCAGTGACGGGGTTGAGGCAAGCAACCCCTCCACCAATCGTGCCCCTTCTTCGACCAGATGCTCATAGTTGTCGAGGATCAGGAGCGAGGGACCGGCGGAGAGCCGCCGCACGACCTGAGCGAAGGGATCGGCCTGATCTGGGGCGAGGTGGAGTGCATCGCGCACCGTTTCGACAAGACGTTGGGCGTCGGGCAGTTCGGCCAGAGACACAAACCAGACCTGCTCCGGGAACGTCTCTCGCAGTTGTTGTCCCGCAGCGATCGCGAGACGGGTTTTGCCCACTCCGCCCGGCCCCGTCAGCGTTACCAGTCGACTTCGCTCAAGGCAGGCGCACACCGCTCCGACCTCCGCTTCGCGCCCAATCAAGTATGTCAGCGAAGAAGGCAAGGGGGGAGAGGGAGCCATCCGCACGGGTGGCGACATGGCTCCCATTTTCTTGCGCCCGGCACGCAGCTTCTCATAGAGAGCGCACGTTTCCGGGTCTGGCTGGGTATGGAGCGCTTCATGCAGATACAGGCGAAAATCACGGTAGACCTGTGTGACGGCGGCATGATCCCCTGTATCAGCCAGGGCCTGCATCAAGGCGCGTTGCGCGCTCGTTCGCAGCGGATCGGCAGCGATCAACTTCTTCAAGAAGGGAAGGGCTTGCTCGGGATGGCCTGCGGCACGCGCCTGCTTTGCTAACGTTTCCAAAGCGCCGGAATAAGCCTCGGCACGCTCGTGGCGTTCGGGCAGAAGCCACTCTTCTTCACAGCCTTCCAGGAGTGCGCCGCGATATACGGCAGTGGCTGCTTCCAACGATGCCGTGTCGCCCTTCAGGATGGCGGCATCGAAGGCGGATACATCCACCGACGCTCCGGCCTGATCAAATCTCAGCGTGCGCGGCGTGGGTGCAACCAGATGGATTACTGCTCTGCCCAGAGAGCGGCGTAAATCAGTCAGGCTCAATCGCAAGTTGGCGAGGGCCTGGCTATCCGCGCTTTCCGGCCACAGAACGCCGGCAAGCCAGGATCGTTCCACCTGCTGCCCCTGCCGCAGGATCAGCAAAGCCAGCAGCCACTGTCCTTTTTGGGAGCGGAGACGTGGCAACGGCTGGTCGTTCACCTGCACATCGAACGTTCCGAAAAGCCGGATGCTGAGGGGGCGCACCACCTTGGCGGAATCTGACATTTTTGCTCTTTCTTCCTGGCGGATCATTTTTATCCACTCTAGCCACAGATTCCGGTCCTGATAACACTTTTCCTCCCTTTTGGATAACGCTTTTGATCATGCCGCTCTGCGATAATCTCACTGTCCCAGGCGGCATGGCATCGCATAGCACCATGTCCGAGCCTCCCACGGAGTTAAAGGCGACATTCGATGAGGCGCTCGCTTTACGCAGTTCTTAGATGAAGAGGAGTTCGCACATGCATTCCGTTGATCGCATCCACCTTAACCTTCCTTCGTTTACGCGCGCTGTACGCACGTCGAGGCTACCGACCAGAACGGCGTCGGCT
>JAQNCM010000499.1 GCA_029237615.1 Mucilaginibacter sp. | reverse complement strand
GTGCCGCCCACGCGCCGGCCTTCGGGCGCGACTCGAACGCCCTGCACCGTGCGGCCGGCTACGTGCCGCTGGACATCCCCGTGACTTCCGGGCTCCGCACCGATGTCGATACCCTCGCGGCCCTGCGCGCGCTCGAAGGGCGGCTGGGGCCGCGGACGGCGAGTGCGCTCGGGGGCAGCGCTCGGTCAGCCCCGCGCGAAAGCGAGTGAGAGAGTGTCCCGCGCCAGGGTCGCGCTCGTCTCGAGGTCGCGCATCCAGAGCGGGACGGCGGCGGAACGAATGCCGAGGAGCTCGATCGCGGGCACCGCTGCGGCATCCGATTCGTCGACGAGCCACGCGTCGAGCAGCCCCCCACTCGACCGCGCGCCGTAGTGTGCCGCCACCGCGTACGCCGAGGTGGCGACCCCGATCGCCTCCAGGCAGGCATCCGCCATTCCCCTCACGACGGAACCGGCGATGATCGGCGACACTCCGATGACGGGCGCGGATGCCGCGGCCACCGCCGCGCGAATGCCCGGTATGCCCAGGATCGTTCCGATCGACACGACGGGGTTCGACGGTGCGAGAACTATCACGTCGGCCGCGGCGATCGCTTCGAGGACGCCCGGTGCCGGCCGCGAGACGGAGACATTGCTCTGCACGAACGAACGCGCCCGGAGTGCCGCGCGGTGCTTCGTCCACCATTCCTGGAAGTGCATGCTCGAGCCGTCGTCGACCGTTACGTGTGTCTCGACCTCGTCGTTCGTCGCCGGCAGCAGCCGCACCCCGAGATCCCATCGGGCGGTGATCCGCGCGGTCGCCTCGCTGAGCGACAGACCCGAGCGGAGGTAGTGGCTTCGCGCGATGTGTGTGCCGAGGTCGAGGTCGCCCAGGGTGAACCACGGCCAGCCGACGCCGTATGACCGCAATTCCGCGCTCACCCGCTCGGTCTCGCCGAGACGGCCCCAGCCTCGCTCCTCGTCGTTTGCTCCGGCGAGTGTGTACATGATCGAGTCGAGGTCCGGCGCGATTCGGAGGCTCGCCAGCCACATGTCGTCCCCGGTATTCACGACCGCGGTGACCGATTCCGTCGTTCCGCCCGCCCTGTCGGGGCGTGTCTGTCGCAGCTCGTGCCGGAGGCCACGGATGAAGCGTGCGCCACCAACGCCGCCGGATAGGACAGTGATCTTCACCATCCAACGCTAGCGCCGATGCCAGGCGGTCCTCGCCAGCCCGCGCTCCGCAAACTGTACGGCTGTTACCCAGCCGTTATCTGGCAGACTCACGACAGGGATTGAAACTTTCAGTGAGGGCCCGATGAAAACCTCTGATTCTGCGATGACAGCTGACGACTTCTACCGCCACAGCAGCGAGATCCTGCGCAGCATCCAAACCGTGATCGACGGTAAGCGCGACGCTGTCCAGATGGCGCTCACGGTGCTCCTTGCCGAGGGCCACCTCCTGATCGAAGACGTGCCTGGCGTCGGCAAGACGATGCTGGCTCGGGCCCTTGCGAAGTCCGTCGACTGTACGGTCAACCGCATCCAGTTCACCCCCGATCTGCTGCCATCCGATATCACCGGCGTCTCGATCTACAACCAGGCGGAGCACGAGTTCGAGTTCAAGCCCGGACCGATCTTCGCGAACATCGTCATCGGCGACGAAATCAACCGGGCGAGCCCGAAGACCCAGTCCGCTCTGCTCGAGAGCATGGAGGAGGGGCAGGTGACCGTCGACGGTGTGACGAGCGTTCTCGCCTCGCCGTTCACCGTCATCGCGACACAGAACCCGGTCGAGATGGAGGGGACCTACCCGCTGCCCGAGGCGCAGCGCGACCGGTTCATGGCGCGCATCTCGATGGGGTACCCGGATGACGCGGCGGAACTCGCGATGCTCCGCAGGCGGGAGAAGGCCAGCCCTCTCGACGAACTCCAGCCCGTGGTGAGCACTGTGCAGCTCATCGGGATGATCGAATCCGTGCGCAACGTCTTCGTCTCGTGGGCGGTCGAGCAGTACGCGGTGAGCATCGCCCAGGCCACCCGCAGCGACCGCGACCTGCGGCTTGGCGCGAGCCCGCGAGCGACGCTGCAACTTGTACGCGCCGCAAAGGCTCGCGCGGCGCTCGACGGACGCGAGTTCGTGCTGCCCGACGACATCGATGCGCTCGCCGTGCCGGTACTCGGACACCGTCTCATCCCTACCAACCGAATTTCCGGTAATGGCAATCCCTTCGTGTCCGGTGCGGTCTCGGACATCATCTACCGCATCGTCGCCTCGACGCCGGAGCCGCTTGACGCCGTTGGCCCGGCCTGAGTGCCGCCATGCCAGGGCAAAATCGCCTCAGGCGGTCCAGACAGGTAGCGCGGCTCACCCGTCGCGGCTGGTTTCTGGTCGTGCTCGGTGCGATCGCGCTGCCCGCCTCGTATTGGCTGGGCCGCCGCGAGCTCCTCTACCTCGGCTGCTTCATCCTGCTCCTCCCTCTGTTCGCGCTCGCCTTCGTACGATGGCGGCGGATGTCGCTGTCGGTCGAGCGCACCTTCTCGCCGCCGGCCGTTGGAGCCGGGCATCCGAGCGTCGTCGACGTCCAGATCAGGACACTTCTCCCGACTTCGATCCTCGACGTGTACTGGCGCGACAGTCTGCCGTGGGCGCCCTATTCGACGAACCTCACTCGGCTGCCCGGCCGCAGCACGACCCTGAATCTCCGCTATGAAGTCGTCCCGCCGAGTCGCGGCATCTTCGAGATAGGGCCGATGCTCGTCGATTTCTCCGACCCGTTCGGGTTGGCCGACGGTGCCAGGACGGTCGGCAGGCCGCAGCGGCTCATCGTGACGCCGGATGTCGTACAGCTGACCGACGATGCCGTCGCTATTTCGGCCGACGAGGGCTCGAGTCGCGTCGTGAAGCGCCGTGCGCTGAGCGGCGAAGACGACCTGATGACACGCGAGTATCGTCGGGGCGACGCCATACGCAGGGTGCACTGGCGGGCATCCGCTCACCATGGCGAGCTCATGGTGAGGCAGGAGGAGCAGCGCAGCCACGCCGAGGCGCGCATCGTTTTCGACACCCGGCGGGGAAACTACCGCGACGCCTCGGGAACTCCCAGGCGCGGCGATGTGGAAAGCCGGTCGTTCGAGTGGGTCGTGGCCTTCGTCGCATCCCTCGGCCTGCATCTCCAGCGCAGCGGTGTGCTCGTGCAGGTCATCGAGACCGGTGCGGCGCAGCTGGCCGATATCGACAGGCCGGAGGAGTTTCTCGAGAGTCTTGCGGCGGTCGGGCTCGTCGATGCGCCGCCCGTCCCCCTGTCACTCCTGCGAAGTGCGGAGCGTCCTGACCGGTCGCAGGGCTCGATCATCGCGGTGCTCTCGGATGCGGATTCGGACACCCTGGAGCGGCTGATCACGCAGCGCCGCTCCTTCGATCTCGCGGTGGCCTTCCTGGTCGGCCCGTCGCGTCCCGAGCTCGCCGAGTCCCTCGATTCCGCCGGGTGGCTCTGCATCGACGTCAATCCTGACGCCCCCGTCGAGCTGGCCTGGATGGCCCTCGGAGCGTCGCAGGAGGGCAGTCGTGGCCGGGCCTGAGCCGATCGGGCGCCGCCTGGTGGGCAACCGCGACCTGCGAGTGAGCCTGGCGCTCCTCGGCGTGATGCTGGTGCTGCTCGCGGGCCTGCACGTGATGCTGCGGGGCGCGAGCTGGTGGTTCGCCCTCGCGTTGCTGGCCGCCGTGCTGCTGGGTGTCGCGGCGCTGGTGCGCTCCCTCAGTCGGCGACGCGTCCTTCCGCCAATCGTCTCGGCGCTGCTGCTTCTCGCGCTCATGACGGCCATCTTCGTACCGGGGACAGCGTTCATCGGCGTGGTGCCGACGACCGAGAGCTGGACCGCTTTCGGCCAGATCTTCGACGCGGCGGGGCTGTCGATCAATCAGCAATCCTTGCCGGCCATGGCGTATACGCCGCTGATGTTCCTGCTCTGCCTCGGGGTGGGCGCGATCGTGATCGTGGCCGACGCGATCGCGGTCTCCCTGCGCGCGCCGGCCTTCGCGGGCATCCCGCTTCTCGTGCTCCTGGCCGTGCCGAGCGTCGTTTCGATCGACTCGAGCGATCCGATCGTCTTCGTGCTCGCCGTTCTCGCCTACCTCTTCCTGCTTCGCGCGGGGGACGAGAGACGCCAGACCCGCCTGTCGGCGGCCCTCGCAGTGGCAGTGGTGGCGGGCACGCTCGTGGTGCCGCTCGCGCTTCCGCCGGTGACCCACGCCGTCGACCAGGGGGCCTCCGGGTTCAGCACCGGCGTCAATCCGGTTCTCTCGCTCGGGCAGGACCTGCGGCAGAATGCCCAGCACGCGGTGCTCGACTACAGCACCGACTCCGGGAACGGCCAGTACCTGCGTCTGGTGAGCGTTGAGGATTTCACGGGCACGAATTGGGGGCCGAGCAAGTTCGTCGTGAACCCGCGAAACACCCCCGCAAGCATCAGCAGTTCGCCGGGCTTGTCGAAGCAGGTCGCCACGGTGGGAGACACCACCTATCTCCAGATCAGGGATCTCACGAGCCCATGGCTCCCTCTTCCGTATCCGACGACGAGCGTCACGGGCTTGGCGGGCAACTGGTACTGGGACTCCTCGACGCTGACCGTGAAAAGCACGAACGTGACCGCGCAGGGCGAGTCGTACCGCGCGTCGACCCGCGTGATTTCGCCGACGCCAGCGCAGCTGCAGTCTGCTGGGACGACGATACCGGCCGGTTTCGGGCGCTATCTCGCGCTTCCGACCACTCTGCCCACCATCATCTCCTCGACCGCGGACCAGGTCGCCGGTCGCGCCTCGAGCAACTACGAGAAAGCGCTCCTGCTGCAGGCGTACTTCCGCAGCGGTGACTTCCAATACTCCGAAATCGCGCCCGTCAGCGGGGGCTACGACGGAACCGGGATGGGGGCTGTCGCCGCCTTCCTTCAGGCGAAATCGGGATACTGCATCCACTTCGCGTCAGCGATGGCGGTCATGGCGCGCTCGCTCGGCATTCCGTCGCGAGTGGCCGTCGGATTTCTTCCGGGCAACCGACT
>JAQNCM010000266.1 GCA_029237615.1 Mucilaginibacter sp. | reverse complement strand
AATTCCATTTTTGCTTATTTGCAGGGCCGTACCTGTAAAGCAAAGAGATGCTGGTAAAAAATATGGCTATTACAATAATCCACCGTGAAAACTTTATAAGGTATATCCAAAAATGACCTTTACTATCAATAAAGTGTTGTAAATGGCCAATTACAATTTCGCCCGCAGTTAAAATAGTTATTGCAATTAAAAGGGATATGCTGATTACTAACGTAAGCGCCATCGCAATTGCGCGTCTTTTTAGCCATGTTCTTTTTTCAATGATTAATGATGACCTGTTAAAGGCCTGCATTAAATTGCTGATGCCATTGGTAGCAAAATACAATGCTGAAACAAAACCAAGTGAAAGTAATTTGCCATTCTGATGTTTTAAAATATCAATAATCGTAGTCTGGAAAGCGATATAGGCGTTGTAGGGTAATATTGTGGAAAGTATATCAAGCAATTGTCCCTGGAAATTTTTTATATGGATATAGGGGATAAGCGTAAACAAAAAAATAGTCGCCGGAAAAAAGGCCAGCATAAAATTATAAGCAAGTGCGGAGGCACGGATGAGCAAGGTGCGTTCCTGTATTTCATGCCCAAAGAATATAATAACATCATACAGCGAAAGTGGGTGAAATCCCGGCAGTACATATGAGCGTGACCAGGCAACAAATTCCTTATAAAATCCAAACCGGAGTAAAAATCGGTGTGTCCATTTCATTTGAGCCAAATTTACTCAAAATATGGCTTTATTTTATCAAGGAATTCCTGCGATGGGAGGCAGGGGCGGTTTGTTTTCATGTTCACAAATACCAGGTGAGTTTCGCCAATATTTATAAGCTCGTCCTTTTCATTAAAAAGCTCATACCTAAAATGGATCCTTATTCCGGGCATTTTGTTCATGATCACCTTTATAGTGATCTCTTCATCATACAACGCGGGCTTCAGGTATTTGCAGTTTAACTCCAAAACCGGCATTTTAGTGCCGGTTTGTTCCATTCCGCTGTAGGTGAGCCCAAGGCTGCGCAGCATTTCAACACGGCCCACTTCGTAAAATTCGGCATAATTACCATAGTACATATAACCCATCTGGTCGGTTTCGCCGTAACGCACCCTAACTTTGGTAGTATGCTCAAACATTATCGTTTAATATTTCTTTCGTTAAGCGCTTGCTGAAACCTGCGCGCATTCGCTAAATGATCGGCAACATTGGTGGCGAAATTATGATATCCCGAAAAATCTTCCTTGGCACACATATAAATATAATCGCTTTTTTTATAGTCAAGCACGGCATTAACTGCATTTACAGAAGGCATCATAATTGGCCCCGGAGGTAAACCGGTATGCAGGTAAGTATTATAAGGCGAATTTATAGTAAGATATTTTGAAAGTACGCGGTGGATGGTAAAATCATGCTCGGCGAATATAACAGTTGGGTCTGCTTCTAATTTCATTCCTTTTTTTAGCCGGTTTAAGTAAAGGCCGGCAATTGTTGGCATCTCATCATCGTGAAGCGCTTCTGCATCAACAACTGATGCTAAAATAGAAACCTTTATAGGATCCAGGTTTATTTCAGCAGCTTTTTGTTTACGCTCGGGTGTCCAAAACTTTTCATAATTAGCATACATGCGTTTAAAAAACTTTTCGGGCGTTGTATTCCAGTAAAGTTGGTAGGAGTTTGGTAAGAACATGGTATACACATCGTCTGTAGTAAAACCATACTGTTTAACAAAACTTGCTGAATCCAGGAGACTGATGATCGCCGCTGAGTCCGGTTCAATCTTTTTCGAAACAAAGCCTGCAAACTGCTCCTTAAGCCTTAAATTATGAAATGCAAGCGTTACCGGTTCCTGCGCGCCGGAAGCCAGCATGTTTATTAGCTTACGGTTGCTCATTCCCTCATGCAGGTGGTAACGTCCGGGTTTAACCCGGTTTACATAATTCATATTACTGGCTGCCCAGTAAAATGTGGCGGAATCTTTAACTATTCCTTCCTCCCGGATGGTTTTATAAACATCTGGAAACTTTGCCCCCGTATGTATGTAAAGGTACTCCTGTTTATTGGTAACGTTGGGACTAAAATATTTAAGATAATAATTAAGACCTGTAAATGCCAGTGCGATAATCAGGATGATCGCACTGGCAACTATAAATTTTCTTAATGTTCCGCCTGATGATGCCTTTGTTTTTGCAGCCATTTTTAGGATAGATTTTGTTTTAATTTTTGGAGAGCCATCAAACCGCCGGTTAAATTTCTAACCTGTTGATAACCATTTTGTTTTAGTAATAACCTGGCAGTTTCGCTTCGTATACCAGCCCTGCATATAACAATGATTTCTCCAGTTTTGTTATAACCAATTTGATCAATGACTGCCCGTAATTTTGACAGGGGAATATTTTTACCGCCGATATTATACGTGTGGTATTCAATCTCATCGCGTACATCCAGAAGATTTAAACCTTCTTCCTGCTGCAAACGGTTAAAAAGTTCCTGTGCCTTAATTGGATCCATCTGGTTTTTTGCCCTGTGCTACGGTGAGATCAATCCGCGTTCCTAAACTTACCTGGTTTACAGAATCAGTTTTCATTGGCGCCTGCGCCACAACAACTACATTGGTAGAGTCGGTGATCTCACCCTGGTACTTGATGTTTCCTAACGTAAGCCCGGCGCCTTTTATTGCAAACTTAGCGCCGTTCAGGTCAAGGTTCACCACATCGGGGATGTCTACTTCGCTCGGGCCTGCTCCATTCCCAAGTACCAGGTCTATTTTTGACCCCTTCGGAATTCTTGTTCCAGGCTTAATAGCCTGTCCGGCAAACCTTACCTCCAATACGTGGTTGGCAATGTCTGGTTTAAAGGTAGTGTCGCCCACTTTTAAGCCGTAATTAGCAATAGTTGCCACTGCTTCACGGTAAGTATAGGGTTCAAGGTCGGGGAGGGCTACCAGCGGGGCCTGGCGGGTAACAATTGTTAAATAAATGGTTCGGTTCTCTTTTACATAAGTTCCCGAATCCGGGTCCTGCTCAACAACGGCGCCCGGTGGCTGGTCAAGCACGTAAACAGAATCTAACTTATAATCAAATCCCTGTTCTTTCAACAAGCTCATGGCTTTCTCGATAGCCATGCCTTTTAATTGCGGTACGGGTATCCCGGTACCGTGCCGGGTATAAAAGCTCAAACTAAAAAAAACAATCAGCACAATTAAAATTACCGAGCCTATAGCCATCAGCAGGGTATTGCGGAATTGTTTTGTTTTTAAATAGGTCCAAAATTTACTCATTTCAAATTAAAATGATCGTCATTGTCAATTAGCAATCAAACATAGGGAATATTTCGGAATTCGGGATTTGATTTTCCTATTTACTGTGATACAGCCAGGGACTATACCCTATTGAATTAAATTCGCCATAAAATCCGAAATCAAAAATCCTATATTTGACACGTATGACTACTAAAAATATCGCCTTGCTTGCCGGCGGATTTACCGGCGAATATGAAGTTTCTATCAACAGCGCAAAAAATATTGCTGCTAACCTCAATCCTGCTAAATATACAGTTTATACCATTTTAATAAACCGCGACCGTTGGTTTTACCAGTCTGAAAGTGGTGATGTTGCTGTCGATAAAAACGATTTCAGTATTACACTGGAGGGTGAGAAGATACTATTTGATTTTGCATTTATTACCGTGCATGGCACCCCTGGCGAGGATGGAAAATTGCAGGGATACCTGGATATGCTGGGTATTCCGTATAATACCTGCGATGCTACTACCTCTGCAATTACCATGAACAAAGCTTACACAAAAGCCATTGTCGAAGGTATCCACGGGTTGCATACGGCTAAATCAATGCGCCTGCTGGAAAGGGATATGCATGACGTTGCGATTATCGCAGCTTCCCTTAAATTTCCGCTGTTTATTAAACCTAACAATGGCGGCAGCAGTGTTGGGATGAGCAAGGTTTACAACGTAGCCAGTTTGCCGGATGCCCTGGCGAAAGCTTTTAATGAAGACGACCAGACATTGGTAGAAGAATTTATTAAAGGCCGGGAATTCAGCATCGGTGTGGCCCGTTTGCATGGCAAAATAAAAGTATTACCGGCTACTGAGATCTTTACCACCAAGGACTTTTTTGACTACGAAGCGAAATATTCTGACGGCACCACCAAAGAGGTAACACCTGCCGATCTGCCACCTGCAAAAATAGAAGAAATAGCCGGGATAGTTACAGAAGTTTACTTGCGGCTCAATTGTAAAGGGATGGTACGAATAGATTTTATTTTATTGGAGCATACCAACGAATTTTACTTTATTGAAATCAACACTACACCCGGCCAATCGGCTGCCAGCCTTATCCCGCAGCAGGTACGGGCCGCAGGCATTGATCTGTCTGAATTTTACGGCAATTTAATTGACGGATAGTTAACTTACACCAGGTGTTCCATTTTTTGAGACGGAACGCCTGGAACGTTTGGAACGGGTGGAACACTTGAAGTAAATCCATTTAATTCATTACTTAACAGATTGTTATATTTTTTATCTGAATAATAAGTTTATTCGATATTCCCCCTTGTCATCGGCGAGAAACAGCATTACAGGGCAGCGCAGCAAAATACCCAGTTAAATTTCTGCCTTTTTCTTTACCAATACGTTTAATTGTTTCCGCTCTTCCGGTGTATATTCCTTGTTGACAATTATTTTTGTTAACAACTCATGTAGCTTCACATCAACAGGGATTTGTTTTACATCTTCCCGGTATTGTTCCATTGATAAAGTTACTTCTTCTTTGTTCAGTGCATTAACCTGGTTGCTCAATTCTTTTAACTTGTTTTCTGCCTCGCGTGATGGATGCACGTTCAGGTCCGACTTTATTCTTTTTATTTCAGCCATAAGAGATTCGGTCTTATTATGAATTTGCGAATGCCTGTCCTGCCTGTTTAAAACCGGAGATTTTTGTGTTTTTGCGATCTCTGCCGGAGTAATGGTTCTTTGCTGATTCATGATAGCAGTTAGTTGAAACAGTTCTCCTTTCGACATTAAAGCACCATCCAGATAGGCGTATAAAGGTTTTCCGTTAACGGTCGATATCAAAAAAATCTCATGGACCTGAATTCCTCTTTTATAACTAAAAAGCTGCTCCTTATAATTTGCCTGGTTATCGGTCAATAACTGCACCATTGGATCTGTTACTACCGGCAGATCTTTGTTATTGATGTGTGCATCAACGCTTTTGCTCAAAAGCGCAAGTGTAAGCAGTATCAGCAGGGCACTAAAAAAGGAATTCCTGACCGATTTATTCGACTTTCCCGGCGTACCAATCAATCTATGTATCCTTTCCTGGAAAATACTCTTTTTGGGAGCTGCCGGCAGTGCAAGTTCCGGATAGGTAGTTATTAACTTTAAACTGGCTAATGCTATCGCCAACGTTTTATTGTCCCCGCAAGTTGCAACCGCCATGTCATCGCAGCAATACTCTCTTTCATTTCGTACAATGTCAGACATCGCACTAAAAAAAGGATTGAAAAAATAAACTGCCTCCAGCGTCGCCTGTAACAGGTTAACAGCATAATCAAAGCGCTTAATGTGTGCTAATTCATGAGCAATTATCATTTCCATCTGTTCCATCGAAACCTGGGTAACATAACTCAGGGGTAATAAAATAACAGGTTTAAAATGCCCAAAGGTTAATGCTTCTGAAACTGAACCCGTAATGATCAATCGAATGTTTCTTCCGATTTTCATTTTACCGCACAATTCGCGTATTTTTTTATTCACGTCGGGAAAGCTTTCAGACGGCAGTTTTCTTAAGGTATTTAAATAAAATCCGGCATACGAAATTTTAAAGAGGAAAAAGATCATCCCAATAATCCAACCTATCGTTAAATAAGAGCTTACACTATTCAAAAAATTAAAAAGGATAATTGCGGGCGACGACAATACAACAATGCCGGCGTGCCCGGCAACCGGTGGATTTACAGGTGAAATTGCTTTTTCCGGATGAACTACAAAGCCCACCGATTGCGTTTTGTTACCAAAAAACAATTGGTATTCATGGTAAAAAGTAAAAAAGGAACAAGTTACTGCCGAGGCAAGAAAAATAAGGCTTATAATGTACCTGAGTTTTGATCTTCGTTTGCTTACCAAAAGCAACGCGCCTTTCAGCACAGCAAATAATAGCAAAAACTGCCACATTGAATGGATAATTGACCATCCTGTTACTTTAAACATTTCCGCATTAAGCAATTCAGTTATTTTCATGATCTTATTTTTTATCTTTTTTCAATTGATTCACCATTTCTATTAATTCTTCCATATTTTCATCGGTTGATGATTTGCCCAAAGCATGCAGTGCCAGCTTAGCATATGAACCTTTAAAAAACTTATTAATCAATTCCGAAACATATTTGTTCCTGATAATGGTCTCCTCCACCAAAGGGAAATATTCATGTTTTTGATTATCAACTGTACGCCCGATCAAACCTTTAGCACTCATTTTTTGCATTATTTTTAGGGTAGAGGTATAGACACAATCTTTACTTTGCCTGATGGTATCATATACTTCCCTAACGGTGGCTTTTTTTCTCTGCCAAAGAATTTCTAATACTTCCAGTTCTGCGTTGGTTGGCTGATTTTTATTTTCTTCCGTTTCCATATTATTGGGTTTATAAACAAAGGTGTTTAATCTACCTTTATTGACGTACGACAAATGACGTAGCAAATAAAAGAACAATTTTTGACAAAGAGAAATTTTGAAGAAATAATTTAAATGAGTTTGATAAATAGTGTAAAAGGCTGATGCATTGGAAAAATGACCAATACCGACTTTTAAGTTAAGAAAAAAATTCTTCTATTCTTCTTTCCATCTTTTTTGCGCGCAAGGAGAGGGACGACGTGCGCAGCAAAGTCTGAGTGAGTAAACCCTTCGCCATGCACCAACGCTAATGCTGCTCGCATAGCTAAATAAGATATGACTTCACCAAATTACACGGATTAAATCAGGATATAAGCAGAGTTTTTCATCTATTGAAAAAATTGCTGCATTTTCAACGATTGCTGATGCAATCAGTAACCGGTCAAAAGGATCGCGGTGTGTCTCTAAAAGCGGAACTTTATTATAGTAATAAAGGTATTGGTTATGAATTGGAAGGAAGGTAAATCCATCATTTATTGCCTGTTCATGAACTTCTTCAACGGTCGCGTTAAATGCCGGAAGTTTGCCAATTTTTTGTTTGATCGCAATTTCAAATAAACTAACCTGGCTAAATAAAATGGTATTGCCTGGTTCCTGTATCAGTTGCATTACTTTCTCAGGAATTTTAGGGTTGTTTTCCTGGAACCATATTAAACTATGCGTGTCCGGCAGATACCGGTTACCAGCAATTACATGTAATCTTTCAGATCGCCCAAAGGCTCATTAAAATCGTCAGGCAGTGATACTCTTCCTTTCAGGCCTCCCGGAATCCTTTTGTTTTTTGACTGATCTTTATCGTCCGTTAAAAAAGTAATAATAACATCAGTTTTTGACTTAACAGGTGCATCTTCCTTTAAAAAGATCTTTCCT
>JAQNCM010000161.1 GCA_029237615.1 Mucilaginibacter sp. | reverse complement strand
GAATACAATGTTTCATATTCGTATATCGGCAAATCGGGCACAATGAGGCCATCAACACCAACCTCCGCAGCTTTTTTACAAAAGCGTTCAACCCCGTATTGAACAATCGGATTTAAATAGCCCATTAACATAACCGGGATATTTACTCTTTTTCGCAGATCAGCTAATTGTTCAAACAATAAATTAAGGTTCATCCCATTTTCCAATGATTTTTGAGAACTGTGCTGAATAACAGGTCCGTCGGCGACAGGGTCGGAGTAGGGGAATCCGATCTCCAGGAAATCAGCGCCACCTTTTTCCAAAGCTTGGGCAATATCAAGGGTAGTATTTATTTCAGGATAGCCGGCAGTAAAGTATACGGATAATAAATTATTCTTTTTTGAATTGAAAAGCTGGTTTAAACGGTTCATAAGCCTCACCCCAACCCCTCTCCGGTAGAGAAGGGTTTTTAGTTTTTTGTTAGTTTTATTAAAGTCTCCCCTACCGGGGGAGATATAGTGGGGGCAGATTAATACCCGAAATATTTTATATACGTATCCAGATCCTTATCGCCCCTGCCTGAGATGCAAATCACTACATTGTCATTGGTGTTAAATTTCATTTTTTCCAGATAGGCAAGTGCATGCGAAGTTTCAATTGCAGGAATAATTCCCTCCAGCTGCGAACAAAGCAAACCAGCCTGCAAAGCTTCATCGTCGGTGATGCTTACATATTGTGCCCGGTTAATTTTATAAAGGTGTGCATGCTGCGGCCCTATGCCGGGATAATCCAGTCCCGCCGATATGGAATACGGCTCTACAACCTGTCCGTCATCCGTTTGCATCAGTATGGTGCGGCTGCCGTGCAATACGCCCTCACGTCCCAGGAAAGTAGTTGCTGCGGAGTGACCGCTATCCACACCTTTTCCGGCTGCTTCCACCGCAACCAGTTTAACCGCTTCATCATCTAAAAAATGATAGAACATACCCATTGCGTTACTGCCTCCGCCTACACAGGCCATCACATATTCGGGCAATTCCTTACCGGTATGCTCCAATAGTTGTTTTTTTGTTTCGAAGGATATGATAGACTGAAAGCGCGCTACCATATCCGGATAAGGATAAGGGCCAACCACTGATCCGATGATATAATGGGTATCCACCGGGTTGCCTATCCAATCGCGTAAGGCTTCGTTGGTGGCATCTTTCAATGTCTTACTTCCTGACATAGCCGGAACTACCGTTGCGCCAAGCATCTTCATTCTTGAAACATTGGGTGCCTGGCGTTCCATATCAATCTCGCCCATATAAACCACGCATTCAATACCCATTAAAGCACATACGGTAGCGGTTGCTACCCCATGCTGACCTGCACCTGTTTCGGCAATAATGCGTTTTTTGCCCAGGCGCTTTGCTAACAGTATTTGCCCGATGGCATTATTGATCTTATGCGAGCCTGTGTGATTTAAATCCTCCCGTTTGAAAAATATGTTGGCACCGTATTTTTCAGAATATCTTTTGGCATGATATAAAGGTGACGGCCTGCCGACATAATCTTTTAAAAGCTGATCAAATTCAGCCTTAAAATCCTCATCATTAATGATTGATATATATTTTTGCCGTAGCTCCTCCAAATTAGGGTAAAGCATTTCGGGGATATAAGCTCCGCCAAAATCGCCATAATAACCCTGCTCATTAACTCCGTACTTCATTTGTTTTGCTTTGTTTAATGATGTCAAATGCTTTTTCTAATTGCTCAATATTTTTGTTTCCCGGCGCTACTTCAAACTTGCTGTTCAAATCAGCACCGTAGAATTGAGGGTGCCTGATTTTTTTTATTTCATCCAGGTTATCAAGGCTCAATCCCCCGCTTAAAAAGAAAGGGATGTTTAATTGATATTGATCCAATACCGACCAGTTGAATGTTTTGCCCGACCCGCCGTGGATATCTGTTTTTGTATCGAATAAAAAGTAATCAACTTTATCTGCGTAGGGAATTAACTGGTTTAAGTTAAAATCTTCACTCATACCAAAGGCTTTGATCACTTTTACTTTATCCCTGAACGAATTGCAAAAATCCGGGCTCTCATTACCGTGTAACTGAACGGCATTAAAGTGATACTGATCAATTAACGCATTAATGATTTCGGTAGTTTCGTTTACAAAAACTGCGGTTTTGATTATTGAATACGGCAGGTTTTTTAATGCTTCGCCGGGTACTTCATCAATAAATCGTGGAGAGCGGTCATAGAAAATAAAACCCATAAAATCAGGATTCAAAGCCGCGACAGCTTCTATATTTTCTGTAAATTTTAATCCGCAAACTTTTATTTTCATATCAGTTAGCTATTAAAGTTTTAAAGCTCTTTAATGCTTTTTTACCAAGTAATGATTTCTCTGCTTCGTAAAAACAATCAGCAAAGCTTTTTTCATGATCGATTGTTTTAATGGCCAGGGCAGCATTGCATAAAACCACATTGTTCTGCGCGTTGGTACCCTCGGCATTAAGCACAGTTGAAAATATACCGGCCGACTCGTTTACACTGTTTCCGCCTAAAATTTCTGTTGGGTTCAAACGTTCAAATCCCAGGCTTTCGATACTATTTATTTTTTCGCCTTCAGCGGAGAAAGTTTTAAAATCACAGGTCAGTGAAACCTCATCATAGCCATCTAAAGCATTTAAAATAGTATAATTGATGGCAGATTTTTGATACAGGTAAGCATAGATACGGGCAAGCTCTAAATTAAAAACGCCAACCAGTTGGTTTTTTGGCTTCGCCGGATTTACCAACGGGCCCAGCATATTGAAAAATGTTTTTACCCCAAGTTCGCGTCGTATTGGGGCAACTGTTTTCATGGCCGGATGGAACAACGGAGCATGCAAAAAGCAAATATTTGCTTCATCGATGTCTGTTTTAAGCTGATCGGTATTGTTGGTAAACGTACAGCCCAAATATTCCATTACGTTTGACGAGCCACACCCGGACGACACGCCGTAATTACCATGCTTGGCAACTTTGTAACCCGCCCCTGCAACCACAAATGAAGCCAATGTGGATATGTTAAAAGTGTCCTTACCATCGCCGCCGGTGCCGCAAAGGTCAATCACCTGGTCGGTTTCCAAATCAATCGGCAGGCAAAGCTCCAGCATCGCATCCCGGAAACCTTCCAGTTCGTTCACCGTAATACTGCGCATACAATAAGCCGTCATAAATGCTGCCATTTGCGAGTTATTGTATTTACCCTGTGCAATCGCAGTCAAAATTTCTTTTGACTGCTCACGGGTAAATGTTTTGTGCTCAAAAAGATGATTTAATATCTGTTTCATATGTCCGCCAGCCCCTAAAAGGGGAATGTTTATTATTTATTTTATCGCCCGTCCTATTTTCCCTTTAGGAGTAGGGGAAAAAAAAGAAGGGTTACCAAATTGGCAACCCTTCTGAATATTTTTAAAAACAAAAATGGAATTGCCTTACGATTACTCGTTAAGCCACCACCAATTGTTGTTTATTGTTTTAACTATCATTTATGGCACAAATATGGAAATATTTTTTCTAAAAGCAAACAGAATGATATTTTTACATTGTAGGTTTATTAAGTTGTTGAGGCAATAATTAAAAATTATTTAATCTCACCAAAATTTAACTTAATCAACTACTCACTCGATCAACATAATCACCCATTGTATGGCCATCCGTAACCGAAAAATAAATCCCGAAGATGATCTTGGCTTTGGCCCGCAGCCGGTTATTAAAAACCAGCCATTGATTAATAAGGACGGATCTCCAAATGTTAAACGCATTGGCCTTCCTTTTTTTAATACCGCTAATAGTTACCACACTTTAATTACTATGAGCTGGAAGAAGTTTTGGCTGATGGTTTTAAGTGGTTATTTGCTGTTGAATATAATTTTTGCTTTTATTTATATGTCGTTAGGACCGGGTAGCCTGGATGGTTCAGCCAGTACCGGCAATACTGCTTTTAACCATTTTATGGACGCCTTCTTTTTTTCAGCACAAACTATTTCTACTGTTGGTTACGGCCATATCAGTCCACGGGGGATGGCCTCTAATAGCGTGGCCGCTATTGAGTCAATGATGGGGCTGCTTGCTTTTGCTTTGGCTACAGGTTTGTTATACGGACGTTTTTCAAGGCCATCAGCGCAAATTGTTTACAGCAAGAATATATTAATAGCGCCCTATCTCGGGAATGGGAGAGGAGTGATGTTCCGCCTGGCGAATTTACGGAGGAACATACTGATCGACCTGGAAGTTGAGATCATATTTTCTTTCAATGAGATAGTTGACGATAAGCCGATAAGAAGATTTTATCCCCTAGAGCTTGAACGGCGCAAGGTGAGTGTACTCACTTTAAACTGGACAATTGTACACCCGCTTGATGAAAATAGCCCGATGATTGATATGACTAAGGAAGATCTTGAAAAGTCAGAAGCAGGCTTTGCGGTATTACTCAGAGCTTTTGACGATACTTTTTCACAAACCGTGCATTCCCGTACCGCCTATCAACACCACGACATTGTTTGGGGCGCAAAGTTCAAACCGGTATTTGACCGCGCAGAAGACGGCCGGATAATTTTAAATTTGAGTAAGATAAGTGAGCATGAGCCTTATGAACTGAAAGAATTGGCGAAGTAAAAGGCGAAACC
>JAQNCM010000600.1 GCA_029237615.1 Mucilaginibacter sp. | reverse complement strand
TCTGTGAGACGGATCCGGCAATGCTCGACCTGCTCGAGGTCGAGATCGAGGGGGAGATCCTCACTCTTCCCTGGCTCGGGTCTGGCCAGGTCGGCCAGGAGCATCTCGAGGGTGACAATCATCCCGTCGCACTCCTGTGGAACCCCGTGCAGGAGAACCCGGACCAGGCGATCGCGACCGCGTGGCTCGACCCGGCCACCGGCGAGCCGGCGACCGCGGCCGAGCCAGGCGTGGACTGGGATGCCGTCGGCCTGCCCGCCGACGAGGTTCTCGCCTGGCTGGAGGGCACCTACCTGAACAACCACATCACCCCGGACCCGGAGAGCGCGCTGATCCACGCCGCGCTGCTGCGCATGGGCGGGCTCGACGGTGAGTAGCTGACTCTCGTTGCGCATTGTGACGGTCTGATTCGCCGACCTGCCGCGCTGGCGGAAGGATCGGATGCAGCGGTCGCGGCAGAGCTGCGCCAGCCTCGATACGGAGCGCAGATGACGAAGCAGATTTCATTCAATCTCTTTGAGATGAACACGGTCGGGCACATCTCTCACGGACTGTGGGTGCATCCTTCCAATACGCGGCACCGGTTCAACGACCTCGATTTCTGGATCGAGGAGGCGAAACTCCTCGAAGAGGGCCTTTTCGACGCGGTGTTCCTCGCCGATGTCATCGGAACATACGACGGATACCGCGGCGGTCCGGAGACGGCGTTGCGTGAGGGCGTGCAGATTCCGAGCAACGATCCGCTGCTCGTGATTCCCGCGATGGCGGCCGTCACGAAGAACCTCGGATTCGCCGCCACCTTCTCCACGACCTATGAGCCGCCCTTCGCCTTCGCACGACGCGCGAGCACCCTCGATCACCTCACCAAGGGCCGATTCGGCTGGAACATCGTGACCTCGTATCTGCCCAACGCGGCGCGCAACTTCGGGCTCGAGGACGAGGTGGCCCACGACGACCGCTACGGCATCGCCGAGGAGTACCTCGAGGTGCTCTACAAGCTGTGGGAGGGCTCATGGGACGACGACGCTGTGGTGCGCGACCGCGAGAGCCGTATCTACACGGACCCGTCGAAGGTGCGTTACATCAACCATGTCGGCGCTCACTACAGGGTCGCCGGCCCGCACCTGAGCGAACCGTCAGTGCAACGCACCCCCGTGCTGTTCCAGGCTGGCAGCAGCGCGCGCGGAAAAGCCTTCGCCGCGCGGCACGCAGAGGGCGTCTTCGTTGGCGGTACCACCATCGAGTCATACCGAACGAATGTGGCCGACATCCGGGGTCTTGCCGATGAGAACGGCCGGGGGCGCGACAGCGTGAAGACGTTCGCGAGCGCGGTGATCGTCGTCGACAAGGATCGCGAGAGCGCCATGGTGAAAGCCGAGGAGTACAAGAAGCTCTCCAGTGCCGAGGGCTACCTGGCCCACGCGGGTGGCGGCGGCATCGATCTCGCCGCCTACCCCAAAGAGGCGTTGATCTCCGACATCCTGGCCGCCGAGAACAGGCAGGGTCGTGACAACTCGCCGGAGAACCGCCGGTACGCGCCCGGGGTGACCGTTGGCGACGCGCTCGAGACGTTGACCCGGTTCGATCGGAGTGCCTTCTTCGTCGCCGGATCTCCCACGGATGTCGCGGACGCGATCGAAGGCTGGGTGCGCGACACCGACCTCGACGGTTTCAATCTGCGCCAGTTCCTCACGCCCGGCACCGCCGAGGACTTCATCGCCTACGTGATCCCCGAACTTCAGCGCCGTGGGCTTTACCGCACGAAGTACGAGGAGTCCACCCTGCGCGAACGGCTGTTCGGCGCGGGCAACACCCGGCTGCCCGACCAGCACCCGGGTGCGCGTTACCGGGGTGGGGCGCACCTGGGCGATGCGTCGGCGATCTGACCGGCCCTGCCCGCTCCGGCCCCTGTATTGGGGGTAACCCAACCCGGAGACATCGTCATACCCCCCTGTTAGGGTTGACCCAGATGCAGGGGGACTTCGTCTTCTTCTGGGTCTCCTGATGGTCAACTGTTCAGCGCGGGGGCGCCGGACGCGACGCACCAGGTTTGTCTTCTAATCGGGAAATTAGGGACATAACCCCGATCGCCGCCGCTCCGCAAGGAACGGCGGCGATCAGTTAGTTAAGGGCCGAGCAGTTCGAACGCCGGAATCGCGCAGGGCGCGGCTCCCGCAGTGCCCGGCAGTCTCGGCGCCCAGGCCGGAAACTCGCGTGGATCGTCGCGCGGCACCCACCGACCCTCTTCGATGTCGTACGTCCAACTCGGCCCGCTCTCCACCAGGGTGCGCAACCCTGCGATGAGCCGATCGACGTCATCCTCGGTCGAGCCGACGCCGACACTGGCACGGAGGGCGCCCTCAGGCACACCGAGGGATGCGAGAAGCGGATGGGCGCAGAATCGGCCGTCGCGAACACCGACACCGTGCTCCGCCGACAGGTAGGCGGCCACGAGTCCGGAGTCGTGACCGGCGACCGCGAAACTGACGACGCCGACCGTTTCGCCGGAATCCGGCCAGATACGCAGCGTGCGGACCCCCGGCAGAGCCTCGAGCCCGGTGCGCAGCCGGTCGACCAGGTGCCGTTCGTGGTCGAGTCGGGCCGCGTCATCCGCGCCTCCAAGCACATCGAGCGCGCGCGCGATCGCGGCGGCGCCGATGACGTTCGGGCTTCCTGCCTCGTGCCGAGCCTCACCGTCGGTGTATTCGGCGTGCTCGATGGTGACGTTGCGCACGGCTCCGCCGCCGAGAAGGTAAGGGTCGGCGGCAT
>JAQNCM010000244.1 GCA_029237615.1 Mucilaginibacter sp. | reverse complement strand
CATTGGCATTACCTGCTTTCCAAATAGCGTTTAAGGTTAGAAATTGTTTTAATATTTAATTCTTTTACCTGGCTTCTTCTCATCATTAAAGCATACGCATTATTAAACCCTATTGGTTTTAGCCAGCTGATGTTATATGTTTTTTTAAACTCATCCTTCACATAATTAAAAGTTGCATCTGGACTGGGTGTTAAAGAATCAATTGTTTTTATCGATGGATGTAAAATGGCCAGCAACCCCGTGCCAGTATACTCCGGGTAAAAATCTATCTGGTTATTGGTTAACGCATCAAAACAAATTTTTGTACCCCCCAGGCCCGTTTTAGTTGCTACTCCGTAATTGGTATAGCCTTTTATCAGCATGCTGTATATGTTTGCCAAAATATATTGCTCACCAAAAATTTTTGAGCCTATTCGTACAATTCCTTCGTTGCCGTTCTGTTCAGTTCTCCATAACTTGTTAGATACCAGGTAATCTTTTGCAACACGCTCCGGGCTTTGGTGAAGATAATCGGTTTTATAATTAAGTGCGGTCATTATACTATCATTTATCTTACCTGATAGTAAATTTAAGGTTTTTCCCAGTTCAGGGAATTTCTTTAAGGCATCCTCCCTTACAATTGGCGCGGCATAGTATGGTGGAAATATATGCTTGTCATCATCCAGGATAACCAGTCCGTAAGCCTTAAGCCTGCCATCGGTAGAGTATCCGCTGATCACATCCAGTTGCTTTTCATAGGCTGCCTTATACATCACCGCATCACTTATTACAACGGTGCGGATCTTTAAACCATATTTACTTTGCAAACCCAGGTTGCCATCCTGCCTCCCCATAAATTCGGGGGTAAAACCTGCTTTTAGCTTGGTACCATAAGCGTCAGGAAGAAAATAAAAGGAGGATAGCAGTATAAGTAAAAAGGGTAAAGTGGCAGTAGCAGTCCTTAGTTTTTGCGTGTTCAGCTTTTGTAATCGCGACAGCAAAAAATCAAATAGAATTGCCAGCAATGCCGCAGGAATAGCTCCTGCCAATATCATGTTGGTATTATTGAGGGAGATGCCACCGAAAATGAACTCACCCAAGCCACCTGCAGCAATGTAAGACGCCAATGTAGCCACCCCTACCGTTATAACCGTAGCGGTACGGATACCGGCAAATATCACGGGCATAGCCAGCGGCAACTCTACTTTAAACAGCACCTGCCATTTGCTCATTCCCATTGCCACCGCCGCTTCTTTAACGGCAGCATCAACACCAATAATTCCAGTGTAAGTATTACGGATGATCGGCAGTAGCGCGTACAATAACAGCGCTGCTATAGCCGGTTTGGCACCAATGCCCAGCACCGGGATCATAAATCCCAATAATGCAATACTTGGAATAGTTTGCAATACCCCCGCAGTACCCAAAATAACACCCGAAAACTGTTTTCGGCGGGTAATAAATACTCCCAGCGGCAAACCGATCAATACCGCTATGAACAGCGAAATAAAAGTAAGACCAATGTGCTGCATTGTTTGTTCTCCAAGTTTGCCGGCTTGCTGGCGCATAAAATCCCATAAAGATTGCTGTTGCTCATTCATGGGCGTGCTGCTTTTTATATTGATAAAAGGCCGACATCAGCTGTTCAAAGCTTGCGGACTTTGCTTCCTGAGTTTCTTTATTGCTAATACTGACTGTTTCGGTCGCTGTGAACTTGAAATGCTCCAGCCCGGTCCATAAACTCGTATCGTGACTTAGATTAGCACCCCCTTTAGGCGGTTGGGGGGCCAACCAGTTCCAAATATCACTAAGCCGGATTGTTTTAAATTCCAGCTGCAGACGCTGATATGCTAAAAACCCTTCAACGAAACCATTGTGCGGCTTAAACAGCAACTCCGATGGGGAGCCACATTGAACGATCTTTCCTTTATCCATCAGGCAAATTCGGTCGCCCAGTTCAAACGCTTCCTGCACGTCATGAGTAACCATAATAATGGTTTTTCTTTTTAGCTCATCCAGCGCCTTGAATTCGTCATGTATTTTTGAGCGGGTTACGTTATCCAAAGCTCCAAAAGGCTCATCCATCAATAAAACAGATGGATCTGCAACCAAAGCCCTTGCCAAGCCTATACGCTGCTGCTGTCCGCCGCTTAGTTCACTAGGATAAACATCCAGATAATCTTTTGACAAGTGGAGCTTCTCCAGCAATTCTATTACCCGTCTTTCGGTTCGCTTTTTATCCCATTTCAACAATTGAGGCACAACAGCTATATTTTCTGCAACGGTATAATGCGGAAACAGTCCGTTATTTTGTAGAACATAACCTATCCCTCTTCGCAACACTTCAGGCGATTGGTCGAATATATTTTTGCCATCAATAGCTATTTTACCCGCATCGGGTTCAATGAGGCGATTGATCATTTTCAGCGTGGTGGTTTTCCCGCAGCCGCTGGTTCCCAGCAGTATCAGGTTCTCATGCTCCTGTACTTCAAAGGAAATACCATCCACGGCCTTAACTTTGCCAAAGTGTTTGCTCAAATGCTCAATCTTTATCATAGGACGTTGCTAACCCTCAAGGGCCATAAAAAGATTATTTAAAGATTCGGCATACAGCGGATGCGCAAATACGCACCACCTTATCTGTTCATAGGTAATCCCGCCCATCATTGCCATTTGCAATACGGTCATGATCTCACCACCTTCGGCACCCAAAATGGCTGCGCCTAAAATTTGTTTGGTATCAGCATCAACAATGGCTTTCATAAAGCCGCGGGTATCACCGGTTTCAATTGCACGGGCAACACGCGCCATAGGGAGTTTGGCTACTTTATAATTCAGTCCCTGCTTTTTTGCTGCCGCTTCGCTGATACCAATACGGCCAAGCTGCGGATCAGTGAACATACAATAGGGCACTGGCCTGTCTTTTATGGTTAACTTTTCATTTTCAACCATGTTGCGGTAAACAATGGCATAGTCATTATAGGATATATGGGTAAACGCCGGACCGCCTTTAACATCGCCCAAAGCATAAATGCCTTTTACATTTGTTTCCAGCTCATCATTTACCTTTATGGCGCCCCGCTCATCCATTTCAACTTTTGTTTTGGATAAGTTCAACGCTTCTGTTTGCGGAATACGACCAACTGCTATTAAAACGTGACTGCATTTGATCTTTTCTTCCTTGCCGTTCTTTAACACTACAGCGTTTATTTTTCCGCCCGGCTTTTGTTTGAATTTGGTGGCAGTAGTATTGGTGTGAATCGTTATCCGCTCGGCGTCCAATATTTTAACTAGCTCGTCCGAAATATCCTCATCCTCGCGGGGTAATATCCTGGCTGATCTTTCCAATATAGTGACCTTGCTTCCAAAACGGCGGAACATTTGACCGAACTCCAAACCGATATAATTGCCGCCAAGGATGAGCAGATGTTCAGGAACACGATCCAGGTCGAGGATGGTGGTAGAGGTTAAATATTTAATTTCGTCCAGTCCCTCAATTTGGGGGATAACAGTTTTAGCACCGGTATTTATAAAGAACTGGTCGGCGGTGAACTCTTTGCTGCGGCCACTGTTGAGGTTTACTGCGATTGTTTTATCGCCGGTAAAGGCAGCTTCCCCAAATATCACATCCAGATTTTTGGTAGCCTCCAAACCCTTCTGACTGCCGTTCCTGAACTGATGTACCACATCGTCCTTACGCTTTACTATCGCCGGCATATCAACCGAATACTTCTTTATTTTTATGCCCAGCGGCCCGCTGTTGGCGGCCAGGTAAGCCATTTTTGCTGATGCGATCATGGTTTTGGTAGGCGTGCAACCATCGTTTACACAAGT
>JAQNCM010000157.1 GCA_029237615.1 Mucilaginibacter sp. | reverse complement strand
TTGTAGGTGTATGTAAACACTTCTGTAATCCTGTCAGGAGCGTTTCTAAAGATCAAAGCGCTTCTGACAATTTGGTTTCATTTTTGCCTTGCTACCCATAGCATAACCGCTTATGGGAATTCAACTGAAAATTTTTACCTGGCATATACATGGCAGTTACCTTTACTATCTGTCACAAGGAAATTATAAAATTTATATTCCAACAAAGCCGGAAAAGACAGAAGGTTACTATGGCCGCGGGGAAACTTTTCCGTTCGGCGATAATGTGATCGAAATACCGGCATCTGAAGTAAAATTACACAAGTTTGATTGCATTCTATTTCAGACCAACCAAAATTATCTGGTTGACCAGTTCGAGATATTCTCTGAAGAACAAAGAAGCCTGCCGAAGATATACCTTGAACATGATCCTCCACGTTTACACCCTACCGATACCAGGCACGTTGTTAATGATCCCTCCGTTACGCTGGTTCATGTAACGCATTTTAACCGGCTGATGTGGGATAACAATGAAACACCGACCTCTGTAATTGAACACGGGGTTACACAGCCGCCGGTAAAATATTCCGGAAAATACAATAAAGGGATTGTGGTAATTAATAACCTGCCGTCCCGCGGTCGCCTGCTGGGCCTCGATATATTCTTACAGGTTCGCAAACATATTCCTATTGACCTTGTGGGGATGGGTACAGGGGAGCTGGGTCTGGGTGAAGTACTACATCCACAGCTCCCCGAATTTATAAGTCAGTACCGTTTTTTCTTTAATCCAATCAGGTATACAAGTTTGGGTCTCGCTATCTGCGAAGCCATGATGATAGGTATCCCGGTTGTTGGGCTTGCTACTACTGAACTTGCAACGGTAATTGATAATGGCCATTCCGGCTATGTGCATACCGATGTTGATTACCTGATTGGCAAAATGAGATTGCTGCTCAATGACGCCGAACACGCCCGCCATATTGGAGCTATCGGTCGTGAAACAGCGTCCGAAAAATTTAATATCAACCGTTTCGCCCATCAATGGGAAAGTCTTTTTAAAGCCGTAACCAACAAACAGACCTCGTCATTAATTATGAAATAATAAAATTTACTTTATGAATTATCTATCTAAAAAAATTGCCTTTATCAGTGAACATGCCTCTCCGCTGGCTAATCTTGGTGGGGTTGATACTGGTGGTCAAAATGTATATGTAGCTCAATTGGCTAAATTTTTAACAAAGGATAATTATACAATTGATATTTATACCAGGTGGGAAAATCCTTACCTGGAAGAGGTTGTAAATTGGGTGCCCGGTGTAAGGGTGATCCATGTTAAAGCAGGTCCGATAGGTCTGGTGCCCAAAGAAGATCTGCTGCCTTATATGTGTGAATTCACAGAGAATATGACAGCTTTTATCAATCAACAAAAATTAGATTATCAGCTTATCCATGCCAATTTTTTTATGTCGGCCCTGGTGGCTGCTGAGATAAAAAAATCATTGGGCATTCCATTTGCCGTTACTTTTCACGCTTTGGGCCGCATACGGCAGCTTCACCAGGGCAATAACGACAAGTTTCCTCCCGAACGCCTGCAAATTGAAAAGGAAGTAGCGATGTTAGCCGACAAAGTGATCGCTGAATGTCCGCAGGACAGGGATGATCTCATTACTTATTACCAGGTGCCTCCTGAAAAAATAACGGTGATTCCTTGTGGATTTAGTGAACAGGAATTTTACCCGATTGAAAAGAAAGAAGCGCGGGAAATATTGAAATTACCACTTGATGAGCCTATAATACTGCAATTGGGCCGGATGGTACCACGTAAAGGTATAGATAATGTGATAAGGGCGTTAGGTTGCCTCCGTAAAAAAGAAAAGCAGATCCGATTGGTAATTGTTGGAGGAGAAAGCGAACACCCGGATATAAAAAAATGCCCGGAAATGGCACGGTTGCATGATATTGTACAGGAAAACAACGTTTTGAATAGCATACATTTTGCGGGACGTAAAGGTCGTGATTTGCTTAAATATTATTATGCCGCTGCGGATTTATTTATTACGACCCCCTGGTATGAACCATTTGGTATTACACCCCTGGAAGCAATGGCATGCGGCACACCTGTTATAGGCGCAAACGTTGGCGGAATTAAATATTCTGTTGTAGACGGAGTAACCGGCGCCTTAGTAACTCCCGACAAACCCGATGAACTTGCTGATAAGATCAATGAACTGATATTCGATAAAAATGAGTTGAGGCGATTGAGTGAAAATGCCATCAAACGCGTAAACCGGTATTTTACGTGGACAAGCGTGGCTGTTAAAATGGGCTATCTCTATCAAAGAATAATAGACAACGCTATGGAAAATAAACTGATGAAAGCCGGATAAGACGCTGCATTAATTTATGAAAAAAGCAGTTTTTCTTGATAAGGACGGTACGCTGGTAATTGATGTCCCTTATAATGTAGATCCGGATAAGATCGTTTTAAGTGACCACTGCCTCAAAGGTTTAAAACGTTTACAGGAAAATGGTTACCTGTTAATCCTTATCACCAATCAATCGGGTATAGCGCGCGGTTATTTCAAAGAAGAGGATCTGATTGGAGTTGAACAAAAGATACGGGACATGCTTGGCCATGAAGAAATAGCGTTAGACGGATTTTATTATTGCCCGCACCATCCTGAGGGTATCGTAACTTCTTTAGCTATCAATTGTGATTGCCGCAAACCTGAAGCCGGGATGTTACTGAAAGCTGCAAAAGAAATGGGGATTGATTTGAACTCATCGTGGATGATTGGCGATATACTTAACGATATAGAGGCTGGAAACCGCGCCGGATGTAAAAGTATATTGATAGATAACGGCAACGAAACGGAATGGCTTTTAAATGAAAAGCGGCAACCGTTAATTAAAGTCAAAGATATTGATGAGGCAGCGATATATATTTTAGAGAAGTATGGGGAACAGCTGGCAGGAATGTAAAAATATATTGTGTATAAGGCCGGATAATATGGGCGACCTGATAATGAACGGCCCTGCTTTACGGGCGTTAAAAGTATCTTTTGATGCAAAAATAACTGTGCTAACCTCTTCAATGGCTGCTGGAATTGTTGAATTTATGCCAGAAATTGATGAAGTGATGGTTTACGACCTTCCATGGGTTAAAACGACATCAATAGCAGATAGCGAAGGATTTATTGAGATTATAACAAAAATAAAGGAAAGGAAATTTGATGCTGCGGTGATCTTTACCGTTTACAGTCAAAATCCACTACCATCTGTTATGCTGGCTTACCTGGCAGGCATTCCAAAGCGATTGGCATACTGCAGGGAGAATCCTTATCAGCTATTAACACACTGGGTACCCGATAAAGAACCGTATACAGTTATTAAACACCAGGTGCGTCGTGATTTGGAGCTTGCTGCTACCGTTGGTGCTTATACACCGGATGAAGAACTGATTTTAAAAACAGATGAAAGCATAAGGAACAAACTTCAGAATAAATTAATTGAAACCGGTATCAACATCAAAGACCCATGGCTCATTATTCATCCAGGTGTAAGTGAAACTAAACGTGGGTATACCGAAGATAAATGGATTGCCGCTGCAAAAAAGATAATTAATGAATTGGGCTTTCAGGTATTATTTACCGGCTCCGGCTCAGAAAAAGCCCTTACCCAACGACTGCAAGAAGCGATAGGTGAGGGTAGCTATTCGTTGGGGGGGATACTTAATTTAGGTGAATTCATTACTTTAATTGGGATCGCTCCTGTTGTACTGTCTGTTAACACTGCAACCGTGCATATTGCTGCGGCCACAGGTACGCCGGTTGTTGTATTGTACGCGCTAACCAACCCGCAGCATACACCATGGAAAGTGCCATGCAAAGTATTGCCTTTCCAGGTGCCTGTTGAAGCACATAGCAGAAACGAAGTGATCAGGTATGTTAATGATTTTTTTTATCGCGAGCCTGTGGAACTCCCTTGTGAAAGCGAAGTGTTTAATGCCGCAAAAGCATTACTGGGCCTATCAGCGAATGAGAACAACTTAATTACTGCCGTTAACTTGAAGGAGTGTGCAATAAATCCTTTGCCTGTTCAAATACCTGTTCAAAATCCGCCTGCTTTAACCAGTTGATGGTATGGTGAATATCTTTGTTGATAGGCCCCCATCGTTCCGGCTCCCCGTCCATACTTATTACGATACTTGGTGTTTTAAAAGCCGCGGCAATATGCGATACACCAGTGCAGTTTGAGATTAACGCATAAGCGTCTTTAATCAAAATCGCAATGGCGCCTATACTGGTTTTACCCGCGAGGTTAATAGCAGGCTTTTGCATTCGATCAATTACTTCCTGTACAATATCAGCTTCATCTTTTGTTCCGGTAATGATTATTTCGAAGTCGCAAGCTGCCGCATAATCGGCGATAGCGGCAAAGTGATCAGTTGGCCATTGACGCCAGGATCCACGCGAACCGGGATGAATGCAAATATATTTTTTTGGATGCAAGTGCAGTTTTAGTAGTTCATAATCCTGCTGGTCGTGCTTGTTTAAGGGAAATTCAAGGTCGACGCCCTGTGATGGGATCCCCAAATATTCCATGAGACGGATATGTCTTTCAATTTCAGACCCTTCGTCAGGATACGGCATAAAATACTCAAGATTCGGTGCATAATCACCTGGCGGAAAAAATCCTGCTGTATGTTGGGCGTTAAAGAGTTCAACTACAGCATTTACAATAGATCCGTCTCCCTGCATCTGAAGTGCAAGATCGTAATTCCTGTTCTGTACTTTATTTAAGAATGAGGTAAATAAGATAGGGTTTACAGGTTGCTGTTCAGGTAAACCGGGGTAACCCGGAAACCAAACAAAGTCGTCGAAATAATGATTGAACCTTTCTGTAAATGATTTTGCCCATGGCAAACCTGCCAGCGTAATGCTGGCCCTGGGATACGCCTGCCGTAAAGCACGCATGGCCGGGATATGACATAACATATCCCCCAGCTGCAAAGCCCTGAAAACGATGATCTTTTTTATATCTTCCGGTAATTTCATAAGAATAAAACACGGTATTTAATTGCCCCGTAAAATTGCCAGTAGATGGATATAAAAGGGATACACAACGAAGTAATTGCCATCTCAAATAAATGACTGGGTGCCAAAGTGGTTGTGCGCAGGCGCCTGAATAAAAATAAAAAGGATAAGCCCATCCATAACATAAATCCCCCGATATACATTTCCGGCGCTTTTATAATAAGGCCTGTCAGCATCCCTAAAAAAGCAATGATGGTTATATAATAGTGTATAGGAGGAGATGGCTGTATCTTTTGTCTGTATAATTCCGGATACTTTTTATAAAGTAAAGCATTAAACATGGTTTTTTTCTGTTCTTTAATACTGATGCCCCATTTAGTTTGCCTGATAGGATGAACTACAACTGCCTGGTTTACTTTCCGGATGGATATACCCTCTTTTATCAACTTAAATTGAAGATCACTATCTTCCCGCCAGGCCATTGTAAATTGCTCATCAAAACCTCCTGCATTTGACAACGCTTTTTTTGTACAACAACAGTTCGCGGTTATAAAATCGGCAGTTTGCAGGTGTTCAATGTTTCGTTCATAATCGGTTGGGTTTTTTGATATGGGAACGATGGTTTTTCCGCTCATAACTATTTCGCCATCTGCCTTATGCCTGTTGTAAAAAGAAGATAACCAGTTTTTATCCGGAACACAATCATCATCCGTAAAAGCTACCAGGCTTCCCCTTGCATTGAGCCAGCCATAATTCCGGGCAGCGGCAGGTCCTTTTTTCGCAGGGAGGCTAAAGAACCGTAAATTTACTCTCTTCCTGATTTGCCATTCATTCATTATTTTTTTTGTTTGGCAATCAGGTCCGTCGCTTACTATTATAATTTCATATTCCGTTTTCCTGAAGTTTTGAGCGATCAGGGCTTTAAGGCATTTTAAAAGTAATATTGGCCGGTTATAAGTTGGGATAATAACAGATATTTTTATATTCATTTTTCTATTAAAAAAGATCCGATAATCAATGCATCAAAAGGAGACGTCCAGAAACATTCAATTGCATCCCGCGGTGAACAAACAATAGGTTTACCAAGGGTATTAAAAGACGTATTAACCAGTACAGGTACCCCCGTCTTTTTCTCAAACGCCTTTAAAAGATCATAATATTTAGGATGCTGACTGCGGTTAATTGTCTGGATCCGCGCCGTACCATCCACATGCCGTACTGCAGGTATTTTATCTGCCTTATCTGCTTTTACATTATAAACAAATAGCATAAAAGGGGAGTAGCCTGCGTTTTCAAACCAATTTGCTGCCTCTTCTTCCAGCACAACCGGCGCTACGGGTCTAAAATCCTCACGGTCTTTTACCTCGTTTAAACGCGCCTGCATTTGTGGGCTGATAGGTGAAGCCAATATGGACCGGCTGCCCAAAGCACGGGGGCCAAATTCCATCCGCCCCTGGTACCAGCCAATAATTTTATTCTGCGCTAGTATTTCCGCAGTCTCTTCTGCAATATTTTTTAGTTTTTTATAGGGCACTTTTGCCCATTTAATAAACTGTTCAATTTCTTCATCTCGATATTCAGGCCCCCAATACGCATGGTCCATTACAAAGTTTTTTGAGGTGCTTTTTCTTTGCTGTGCATCTACCCATAAAGCCGCCCCGAGTGCAGTACCATCATCTCCCGAAGCAGGCTGTACCCAAATATTCTTAAATAAACCCTGATCACGGATACGGCCGTTAAGCACACAGTTCAGTGCTACCCCACCAGCCATGCACAGGTTTTCTTCTCCGGTTTCGTGGTGCAGCCAATCTGTAATTTTCAGAACCGTTTCTTCCAATACCAATTGCAGCGAATATGCAATATTAAAGTGATGCGCCGTAAATTCTTCATGCCGCAATCGTTGGGGGCCAAAGCGCTGTTCCAGGTTTTGATTGAACACGCTATATTGGCCTTTTTCACCTGGCTTGATTATTTCCCTGAAATCATCGGCAAAAACCGGTTTGCCATAAGAAGCAAGCGCCATTACCTTATATTCGTCTGAAGAATGCAGGAAACCGAGATGCGTGGTAACCTGTTCATAAAGAAGCCCCAGGGAGTGGGGCATATTTACCTGGCCAATGCGGTTTAGATAGTTGCCATCTGCAATGCTATAGGTGGTTGTAGCCTTTTCACCTCGTCCGTCCATGGTCATTATTGCTGCGCGGTTAAATGGTGAACAATGAAAAGCGCTGGCTGCATGTGCAACATGATGTTCTACAAAATGCCATTCAAAATCATTTACAGATGCGCCGATAAAACGTTGTTGTAAATGGTGCGGATATCCATCCACCAGCTGATGAGGCGCATTAACGATAGAAGAAAGGAAAAGCGGATCCCAGGGATTGTGCCATTCTTCAGCTAACTTATCGTCGCCAGGCTCTAATGGTATCTCTATGGCTGTTTTACCAAGGTGTTTATTATCCAGTAGCAAATAAGGATCAAACGAATAAGCAATATGGTCAACATCGCTTAAATGGATTCCTGCAATTTTCAAGCAGTAATCTATCGCATGAAAGGGCAGTTCCCATGTTGAGAAGGGAACCGGCCGTTTACCATGCTTAATATGTGTAAAACGCTCATCTTCAGCGGCAGCTAATAGTTCCCCGTTTTTTAATATACATGCTGCCGAGTCATGAAAGGCAGCGTTTATACCCAATGTGTACATAGGTGTTATCTTCACGGTTTTGGTTATTCATTTAATTTGGTTGCTGCTGTTGTTGTTGACAGCAGGGACAAATCTTGGGATGAATTGCTTGGTTAAAAAATAATAACTGCTGCAATCTCCCTGTTCCACCTGTTTATTTCATTTTTTTGTCAACTTTGAGCTATAAATTATTTCATAATCATACTGTTCACGGTACTAAGTAATAATTAAACACCTGATTGATTTTATAGTTTTAAGAAAATAAAATAATCTTTATGATATTATTAAATTAATGAGCTATTTTTTTCTTTTAAGTAAGTATTATTTGACTTTTTTGAGTAAAGTGGCAGGTTTTATTTATGATAAACAGGTATAAAAACTAAAAAAAAACGTATTAATACTCAAAACTGATTAGATGGTAAAACGTTAACATTAGTACCTAATAAATATTGAGACCTGTGAGGTTGAATTACTAAAACGTTAATTACTCTTTTAAAATGAAGCTTATTGTTTGTAACATACCCTTTTATATTGATGAATACGGAATCACGAGAGTTTTCGAACTTTTCGGTAAGGTGATTTCTGCAAAAATTTTCTCATGCCCCGTAACCGGACAAAGCAAAGGGCTGGGCGTACTTACTATGGATAACCCGATAGAAGGAAATACAGCGATTGCTGTAGTCAATGGAATAGTGATAGAAGGTAAAAAGCTGATTGTTAAACCGATTGAACAATAGCCGGACAGTAGTTGCCGTCATTAAATAATATTATGCGTTTCAAAATCGCTTTTACGGCCAAGTAAGGTAAAATTATTTACAATAATTTCTGTCGTGTATTTTAATATCCCGTCTTTTTCAAAATTACGGGTTTGC
>JAQNCM010000234.1 GCA_029237615.1 Mucilaginibacter sp. | reverse complement strand
AATGATTTAGGGATAATAACATCTGTGGTTGGAACAATCGGGTGAGGCTTTATCCAGTCGAGATCACCCTTGCGCCATACATAGGCCAGGCCTAATATCAGAATGCCTAAAAATATAAACATCTCAGTTAATGCCAGCCATCCCCAGCGGCTATCCAGGTTATTCATTTGATGATTGCCGAATACGACGGCCCAGGGAAAAATAAATACCATCTCTACATCAAACAGCAAAAACACCAGTGCTATCACATAAAAACGCGAATTAAAAGGCAGCCAGGCATTCCCTGTAGGCTCCTCGCCGCATTCGTACGAGGTCAGCTTTTCAGGATTGGGCTTATGCGGAGCCAGTAACCTGTTGATAAAGAAGGCAAAGCATACCATTATTATTCCTGTAATTAAAAAGATAAGTATCTTCCCAAATTCGGATATTTGCGAAACTCCTTCCATGACAGCAAATTTAATAAAACAAACAGATTTTGATGCGATAATTATTGGCGGCGGTGCCTGCGGTTTAATGTGTGCTGTGCAGGCGGGATTTTTGGGAAAGCGTACGCTGGTATTGGAGAAAAATGATAAAGTAGGCGCTAAGATACTCATCAGCGGTGGCGGCAGGTGTAATTATACCAATCTATACGCTTCGGCACAACAGTTTATATCGCAAAACGAGCACTTTTGTAAATCAACCCTGTCTCAGTGGACGGTGGACGATACCATCAGCTTTTTTGAAACATATGGCATCGAAGGAAAGGAAAAAACACTGGGTCAACTTTTTCCGGTAAGTGATAATGCAAAGGATGTGGTGAACGTTTTTACCGGCCTCTGTAATGACCTGGGACAGCAGATTTGGTGTAATGCCGAAGTCAAAGGTATTGAGCAGGTCCAGAATGGTTTTAATGTTTCGATGGAAAGGAACGGCCGTGCCGAAACCTTATTCGCACCAAAAGTAGTAATTGCATCCGGTGGGTTGCCGATCCCTAAAATGGGGGCTACTGATTTTGGATTGAGGGTTGCTCGGCAATTTGGTTTAAAGATAAATGATACCGCGCCGGCCCTGGTGCCACTTACCATAACCGGGAAAGATCAGCCATGGTACGAACAGCTATCGGGAAATAGTATTTTTTGCCGGGTATGGAATGAGCAGATAAGCTTTGAAGAAAATATACTTTTTACCCATTGGGGCCTGAGCGGCCCGGCCATATTGCAGATTTCGTCCTACTGGCAACCGGGAGAATGGATATATATCGACCTCTTGCCTAATCAGGACATTGCTGAATTAATATTAAAGGAAAGGGAAGCCAATGGTAAAAAGATGCTGTTGGCCTATTTGGCCGGTTTATACACCCGTAAATTTGCAGAAGCGCTGAGCGATTACCTACCGGTAGAGAAAAATCTGGCGTCATTAAGCAAAACAGATATAGAAAATATAAGTAACCTCATCCATCATTTCAGCGTAAAGCCGGCAGGAGATAAGGGATATGACAAAGCGGAGGTAATGCGGGGCGGCGTATCAACCGACGAATTATCTTCAAAAACCCTTGAAGTGAAAAACGTCCCCGGCATATACTATGGCGGCGAATGCGTTGATGTTACAGGCTGGCTGGGCGGCTATAATTTTCAATGGGCCTGGGCAAGCGGCTTTGTTATTGCACAGGGTTTATAAAAGGCCATGGTCAACAGTCAATGGACCATGGCAGTTTTCTTAATAATAACACTATTGACTATCAATCATGGTCTATGGACTAACACCTACTTGCTTTTATCAGCAGCTTTTACCTGTTTGTAATAAGCAATCAGTTGATCAATATTATCCAGCCTGTAAACTTTTTCAGCAATTTTATTAACTACTTCAGGATAGTCGCCCATTATGTCAGTCATAACGTCCTGGAAATTTTCATTGGTTAACGGTTTCATTTCAGCTGGATTAGCGCCAAAAAAATAAACTGCTATAAAACTATTTCTGCCACTATGGCCACCTATCGGAATAGAAATACCACCGCCCAGTCCTCCTCCAAAGCCGCCGCCGCCGCCTCCAAAACCAATACCCGCACCAACTTCCGGTGCAAAACTGATACCATGGCCACCGGCTCTTTCATCTTTTGCAGCATAAAGTTTAATGTCCTCATCAAGCACAACTTTAACAAAGCCAAGTCCATTTTTTTCCTTTGCCCTGTTTTCCATAACATGGGCAACTATAAAACTGTCTTTACCAATTACTATAGATCGCAAGTCACTCGCACTAAGTTCAAAGGGGTTGGCTTTAGGATTTTCTTTAAATTCAATAAAGTCCTCATTTTTAACCGGACCATGGCCAGACGGATCAATACGAATAAGACCAATACCCAGATTGCCTTTATTATCAGTAAAGTGGCCGGGAAGCCATTTTCTAGATTGTGATTTTGCTGATATAATTACCAGCATAAAAAATAAAATGATTAAAATTGAGCGCATAATAGAATAAAAAACAAATAACGTAATTTTAATACATTTAATATAATGACCGTTGATTTAAGAAGTGATACTGTTACAAAGCCGAGCCCAGGCATGCTGGAAGCTATGTTTAGCGCAAGGGTAGGAGATGATGTTTTTGGCGAGGATGAAACCGTTAACAAACTGGAAGATAAAGCAGCCAGGATGTTTGGTATGGAAGCTGGTATATTTTGCCCGTCGGGCACTATGACCAACCAAATTGCCATTAAATGTTTTACACAACCTTTGGATGAGCTGATTGCCGATCAAACCGCGCATATTTACAGATACGAAGGCGGAGGGATAGCCTTTAACTCGAGTGTTTCAACCCGGCTATTAAACGGCTACCGCGGTATTATCACTGCTGAAATGATTGAGCCTGAAATTAATGCGGAAAACATTCATTTTCCCCATACCAGTTTGGTAGCATTGGAAAATACGGTTAACAAGG
>JAQNCM010000679.1 GCA_029237615.1 Mucilaginibacter sp. | reverse complement strand
ATTTTACCGCTAAAGAAACCTTCCTTATATGCCTTCTAAAAAATACTTGCTTTTTCTCTTTCTCTTTGTTTTTTTACTTCAGCAGGATGCGAAATCGCAAATGTCAATTATCCCTGAGTTTTCAGAGGCTTATGTTAATAAGCTAATTGATACCGCTAAAAAAAATTATCCCAGAGTAAGGTCCCTGCAAAATCGTATTAATATTGCCGATGCCAATGTGTCTAAAACAAAGGCCGGCTTGTTTAATGCGCTAAATGTATCCTATATATATCAGCCAGGAATCGCTACCGTAAATCCTGTTTCCCCCGCTACCAGTTACTTTCAAGGCTTCCAGGCAGGTTTTTTTATAAATTTAGGTACTTTATTGTCTCAACCTTTTGCTGTTCACCAGGCTAAAGAGGAGCTGGTGGTTGCCCATAATGACCAGGCTGAGTATTTTTTAACCTTGGCTACCGAAATTAAAAAAAGATATTTTGTCTACATTCAACGGATAGCCGAATTAAAGCTACAGACAAAATCAACACAGGATCTGGAAAGTTCATTAAAAGATATCAGGTATAAATTTGAAAAGGGCGAAGAAACTTTTGACAATTATAACAGATCCCAGATGCAATATACCGATCGTCAGCAATCCAAAATACAAGCCGAAACCAATGTTTTTACTGCAAGGGCTGACTTGGAAGAATTGTTGGGCACCAAATTAGAAAACATAAAATAAAATGGAATTTAGTGATTTTGTAAAAATTATTCAAAAGCAGAAATTAATAATCATCATAATTCCTGTAATTGCCGTTATTATTACCTATTTTTTGGTACGTAACCAGGCAAACTCTTATTCCTCACAGGCGAAAATAGCTACGGGTATAGTTGATCAAACCCAAAAGATATTAAATATTGATGGCGATGCCCAGGAATCCAAGGTAAACCAGGAATTCAGCAACATTATAGAAATGCTGAAATCAAAAAGAATACTTGATCAGCTTGCCTATAAGCTTATTATACATGATTTAACCAGCAACAAGCCGTACCGGAAACCAAGCGCAATATTTAGTCAGCTAAATGCCAATGCAAAAACACATGCAGTGGCCACTTTTACTGATCTGTACAAAAACCGCAAGGGGTTGTCTTTATTTAATCCGGACCAAAATGGATTAAATAAGCTGGTCGCATCCATGCATTATGACGACCAGTCGATCCTTAAATCCCTGCTGATTTACAGGATACAAAGCAGTGATTATATTAATGTACAGTTCGACTCGGAAAATGCGGACCTGTCTGCGATTGTGGTAAACACCCTGTGCGCGGAATTTGTTGATTATTACGCCTCGATCACCAAACAAAACCAACAAAAAGCGGTGACATTTTTGGCTAACATGCTGCGCGAAAAACAAGACACCTTAAAAGAAAAAATGGCCGCGCTAAAGGCTTATAAAATTAAAAATCACGTACTTAGCCTTAACGAAAAGGCTAAAAACATATATAGCCAGCTTTCCGATTTCGAGAGCCGCAAGGAGGAAGCAGAAAAAACTATAGTATCTACTCAGGCAACTATTGATAATATTGATAAGCAATTTAATCCCCATGACCGCAGATATGTTGAAAGCAGCAAGGTTGTTGTAAGTCAGCAAATATTACAAACTAAAGCAGAGCTGCAAGCTGTTAATGATAAATATATACAAAGCAACTTTGATCCAAAATATAAAGCTAAAATAGATTCTCTTACTACTGTTGTTTCCTCGCAAATTGGGGAATTATCTGATAAATATGTTTTAAATCCACTTTCATCCAAACAAACATTGGTGGACCATAAACTAAATCTGGAAATTCAAAATGACCTGGCAAAACACAGCACCAAATCAATAGATGGCGAACTTACCCGGCTTCATAATGAATTTAACAGCCTCGTACCACATGAGGGCACCATACAGGCACTTGAAAGCGCTGTTAACATAGCCGGCCAGGAATACCTGGAAGTATTGCAGAAATACAACCAGACCAGCATGACGTCAAGCTTCTCTATCCAGCTAAAACTGGTAGAAACCGCGGAGCCGGGTGTTGCACAACCCACCAAAAAAATGCTGCTCGTTATACTAAGTGGTATCATCAGTTTTACATTTTGTTTTATCGTATTATTTCTTCTTTTCTTTTTTGATAATACTATTAAAAATCCACGTGAGCTTGCTAATAAAACGAAAATCCCTGTTTTAGGTCATCTTAATCTGCTGAAGAGTAAAAGTATTGATCTGCGTGACATTTGGAACGAGAAGACAGGCACAAGTGAAATGAAGCAGTTCAAAGACCTGATACAGTCTGCGCGATTTGAAATTGATAGTGAACTTAATAACCATAAAATAATACTGATTAACAGTATAGCAAAAGCTGAAGGCAAAACCTTCATGGCTATAAATCTGGCTTACGCTTATGCATCAATCAACAAAAAAATATTATTGATTGATGGTAATTTCAACAATCCGGATATAACAAGATCAGTTCAAACCAAATTTTACCTGGAAGACTTTTTAAATGATACTGCCGATCAGTCCTTGTTATCAGGCAGTTCCAAAATTACATTTTTAGGTAATAAGGGCAGTGATGTTTCACTGCTGCAACTAAGCAATGTACAGCATATAACGGAGAAACTGGCCGAACTAAGTGCTGCTTTTGATATTATTATAATTGAAGCACCCGCTTTGGATGCGCTAAACAAATCTAAAGAATGGGCACTTTTTGCGGATAAGATTCTGACGGTTTTTGAAGCGGGAAAAACCATTACCGGAAATGATAAAGAGCATATTTAATATTTAAAAAATCTTAAGGGCAAATTTATCGGCTGGATATTAAATGTGGTAAACCATGACGAACTGGCCAGCAGTAGCAATAAATAAACCAACCATTAAACTC
>JAQNCM010000702.1 GCA_029237615.1 Mucilaginibacter sp. | reverse complement strand
CATAGTGATGTGTGTAGCTGTGAGCCCATACCGTTTCACCCACCTACGGTTTCGAGAAGTACACAAGAGTTGGACGACCTATTTCGCAAGCAGGTCTTATCTGAATTGGAAGCAAACCCGAATAAATATCCTGATAGGACTTGGGGCAGGAACATCAACGAGCATGTAGCCAAGTTGCTAGAAGTCGCGAGACCCGTACGCTTAAGGCCCTACCCTACGGAACAGACTAAAGCTCTGGTCGAGTCAAACTCGCCCCTAGGCGATCCGCTGGTCGTGGTTAACCAGCATGTCTTCGACTGGCCGGGCGACCGTCGTCCGATCGAGCATTTCTTTAAGCATATGGAGGCATTCACCGACGAAAGGATATCAGTCCAGGTGCCTTCTAGGTTCACAAACGTCGCGTCTTGTACAGTCAAGGAGTTCTCCGATGTCCGTGAGCGCTTTCTGGATACCAGAGCTGTAGCCGAAGATGGACCGTGGAACGTGCTCGACATGGCAAACGTCCTGCCGGCCCGGTTACCGGGATGTTTAACGGGCCTGAACTGTCAAGTACTACGGGTCCTTCAACATAAGGTACTCAGCGAGGGTACAGCCGAGCGTACGGAAGCTTCAACGGTGGAGTGGAAGCGTTGGAAGAATGTTATCGATTGGGTTCTGCTATCAGAGGGAGGAAACAATACGGCCGCGCATACCGACAGTAACGCATTTGCAACCTGGCTCACAGTCCAAGAGGGATGTATCGGGTTCATATGGTTATCCCAACCCCAAGATCACGAACGCGACAGCTGGATTTTAGCCCACGACACTTACACCGGCGGCGAGTGGAGATTCGTGGTCATTCGTGCCGGGGACACAATTATCTTCAATTCCGGAACCATCCATTCTGTCTGTCGCCCGCTCGGAACGCAGACACTAGCTTTCGGTGGACACTTTCTCCGGTGGACCGATCTCCAGAAGTGGCTGGATGTCCTTACGCTCCAGATGGAACACCCTAGTATGACAAACGAGGATATGACGGAGAGTGCCCCGAAATATGTTCGAACGGTACTAGGCCTTGTTCAAAAGGGCGACTATACCGAATTACTCGGTGGTAAAGAGGCTGCTGATAAGTTTTGCGACCGTGCTCAGGTATAATAACCCTGAACATCTTATAATATATCTCTAACAGTCCCTACCAGGCCTTTCTAGATAAGTACGAAAAGAATGGGGAGGAGGAGGGACGAAAGAAGGGGGGTAAGAAGGGGAGGAAGAATGAAAGGAAGAAGGGGTAATCAGGGGGGATGATCATATGCAGAGTTCAAGTCCTGTATCCCTAGAAGCATAGGTGTGATCGTTCTCGTATACAGGCATGAGATGCTGGCTTGGGGCGCTGAACTTGTCGAGGGTTATCACCGGAGGCTTAGGCCTGGGTTTTTGTCTGGAGTAACTGTAATCATGCTTTGCTTGGGGTTTGCGTTGCGTTGAAGTACTCTAGGGAGTTCTAATAACAAACATTGGGTATTATCTGTGGCAGCCACTACTATCACTCCGGGTGAAATGCGTATCAGACCTTGGTCGCCCATTGTAGATATGTCTCCACCCTATAGAGCGAACCTGTGATAACTATAGATAATGCCCGTCCTCGACGCCGTACAGTTATCACGCCAATTAGCTGCGGCTATCACGTACAACTGATCGTACAACAGTACTTTCTCAATAACAGCCATAGAACTTCCGGCCCTCTCTGAACTCTCGACGACACAGCTGTGGAAGTGGCTCCTGTAAACGTAAATTCTGGAAGTGCCACTTCTGGAGGCTGCTAATGCTATCACACTCAGGGGTAACAACAAACTTCTCAATCGGGACTAGCGTATGTCTTGGCACTCTAGCTCTAATGCCACCAGTCGACTGGCGCCTCTAGATCTACGCTATATCAGATGTCAGCTCAGACATATTCACTGCCATTGGAAAGCGAGTCCATGATGCAATGGCACCTTAGTCCCATATCGACAGCCTGGTGGACGGGCTTGCTGTGTACGTCCCTAAAGCCGCCCCTGTTGCCAGCCCGACCTGAGATGTGAACACGACTTCCTGCGGTCTTCTGGTGGATCCTATATGTACTTGCGTATTGGATGTGATAACTTCACCGCATGATAGGATCAGGACGATATCTGAGCGTACCAACCCTTGCCAAAGCATGTGCTGGTAAATGCCAGCTTTCAGAGGCAGCCAGTCTGCTTGAAGCTGCCGTAAGAACCTGCTGAGCCGCCGATGTGGCCGAGTTGCTTGGCTTCTGACCAAATACTCGAACGCTATTTTTGCTTCGTTAGCGGGCTGGCTTACTGCATTCAATTCGGGTTGACTCACAGTCCGACCTTGTTTCCCTTGAATGCTTCAACAACCTCCTGCTCTATGCGCTCCACATCCTCGGTCTTCATCCCAGTCTGCCGCGAAAGGATTTCTCTGAAAATCCCTTGGACTATCTCCACTGCTTCCAGGGATGTGTCGAGCTTGAGTATCTTATGGATGTTGGTGAAGTGGGCGGCGTCCATCCAACGTTGGCATTCAGAAGTGTTGGGGTAGGAACTCCCAACTGGAAATAGGTGATGATGTGTGTAATACGGGATCTCGGTTGTGGGCCGAGATCCAGGCTATCTACCTAATCTGGGTCATGTGGGGCGGCTAGCAGCCAATGGGAGAAGAGGGATAAGCCCTTATCTCCAACACACCCCCTCAAGCTGGCCTAAAGTGGCAAAAGTGAAGCCATCACGGCTTTCCAGAGTAATAAATACAGAACAATTCCCTCTGTCCATTTGTTCTCCTCATTGGACATGTAAACATGGACAGAATGCCATTGTGTCCGTCCACGGACGTCCAAACATATCCAAACATATTCATCGTGATGTTCACATGCTGCTTTTCCGAGCAATCCTGTCCTCCCTGCATATTGTTCCCATCAATTAAGGCCATTTGGTGGTAAAAGGCACTAATCCGAGCAGTTT
>JAQNCM010000699.1 GCA_029237615.1 Mucilaginibacter sp. | reverse complement strand
GCGGCGTGCTCGCGTCGAAGTAGACGCCGTCCCCCTGCCCCAGCACCTGTTGAGCATCGCCGTGGCGCACCTCCAGCTCGCCATCCAGCACGTAGAGAAACTCGTAGCCGGGATGCACGTGCGGCCGGATGTCCTGCGTCGTCTTGAGCGGCAGGAATTCGGCGAAATACGGGTCGAGCTGCCGGTCCGGCACCATGTAGCCGATGCTTTCAAAGAAATAGGTCGGGTCATCCACGCCGCTCTGGGGCAGCCGGACGCGGTCGCTCTGGCGGTGCACCCGGAACAGCGAGACCGGCTCCGACTCGAAGAAGTAGGACAGGTCCTTGCTGAACACCATGGCGATGCGCGCCAGGTTGCGCAGCGTCGGCACCACCCGGCCGGTCTCCAGTTGGGAAAGGAAGCTGGCCGAGAGCCCGGTGTGTTTGCCAAGCTCGACCAGCCCCATGGACTTTTTCAGCCGTAGCCGCTTGATGCGTTCCCCGATCCGCTTCTCGATGATCACTGCCTCGGCGCTGGCTCCGTCGACCTCTGTGCCGATCGTCTCTCCGGCTGCATCATCGCCCGCCGCCAGGGGCTTGGGCGGCTTAGCCTTGCGCTGCGCTGTTGCTGTCTGCATAGTTACAGCCTCACTTGCAATTTGGTCCACACCTTCAAAGATGCGGCCCCCGGGATAATTACTAGTGCGGAATCACAACAACAGCAGGTCCTGGAAGTCTTATCAACAAACTGAATGCGGCCTTCCTAGGTGTTTTGACCGCTCTACTAGGCTTCAGATTGCACAAGTCCGGCTCGCGGGAGGTTCATGATACGAAAAATCGTGTTGAGTGGGGGAAAAGGACTCATCGGCAAGCCCTTGACGCAAGCCCTCATTCGTGACGGCGCTCAGGTGGTGCTGCTGGTCCGCCGGCCGGCTCAAAGCGAGGTAACTGCGGGCGTGACCGAGGTGGAGTGGCACCCCGAGGCGCCGGATCCCATAGCCGATCCAACCCCGCTCGAAGGCTCGAGCGCTGCTGTCCATCTCTCCGGAGCCAATGTTGCAGACCATCGCTGGACACCCTCCTACAAGGCAACGATCCTGGCCAGCCGGGTGGATTCATCGCGCGCGCTAAAAAAAATCTTCGCTGGCCTGCAGGCTCCGCCACCCGTTGTCGTCGCCGCCTCCGCAACCGGCTACTACGGCGACCGGGGAAACGAGGTGCTGACCGAAGCTGCGGGGCCGGGCAGCGGCTTTCTGGCGGAGGTCTGCCAGATCTGGGAGGCGGCCACCTCGCCCCTTGCCGCGCGCATCGTGCAGCTTCGCTTCAGCGTGGTGCTCACCTCGCGCGGAGGCGCACTGCCGAAACTGCTCGGCGCCTTTCGCCTCGGGCTGGGCGGCCAGATGGGCAGTGGCCGGCAGTGGATGAGCTGGGTCTCCCTGGAGGACGCGGTGGGCGCCATCCAGTTCGCTATCGCCGAGCCGTCCCTGAGCGGCCCATGCAACACCACCTCGCCTTTTCCGGTTACGAATGCCGAATTCACTTACACCCTGGGCCGCCTGCTGCATCGGCCCACCTTCCTGCGTGTGCCCTCTTTCGTGCTGCGCGCGGCCTTCGGCGAGATGGCTTCCGAGAGCGTGCTGGCCAGCACGCGCGCTGTGCCGGAGCGCCTGCACGCCGCCGGCTTCCAGTTCAGCCATGAGCGTCTGGAGCAGGCCGTGAGCGAGATGGTGTGAGCGGAAGATCGACAACCCCCGGAGGCACGACGGCCAGCCACGATCGCACCAAGCCCTCTGCTACGCTAAAACCCAATGGAGCAGGGCAGCGGAACAGGCAGACGCACCAGGTGGCTGGCCCTGTTGAGTGGCGTTCTTGCGTGGGTCCCCTTGGTCGTGGCGGTCGCGCTGAGCGGCTGCGGCGCGCCGGCTGCTCCCCAGCCCCCTACCCTGAACCTGCCGCAGCCGGTTCGCACCTTGAGCGCCGATCGAGTGAGTGATACGGTCCGTGTCAGCTTCGCGGTTCCCGAGAAGACCACCGACCGGCTTCCCATTCGCGGCGCGATGACCGCGCGCCTTTGCCGCAGCCTCGGCAATGCGCCATCGCCGGCAAGCTCGTGCCAGCCGGTGGCAACCATGCCGCTGAACCCGCAGCAGAAGGCGGCAACCATCGAAGACCGCCTTCCCCCCGACCTTTCCCGGGGGACGCCGCGCCTGCTGACCTATCGGGTTGCCATCCTCAACCGGGCGGGCAAGGCCGCAACCGACTCGCCGCCGGCATTCGCCGCTGCCGGAGCGGCACCTTCGAGCGTGTCCGGCTTTGCTGTGACGCCGCTCCGCCGGGGCATCGTGCTCCGCTGGCAGCCGGTCGACCTTCCCGCCGGCAGCACCACCTGGGTGGATTTCCATCGCACGCGCACCAGCGCGAAGCCCGTCGCCCTGCCGGCAAAGTCGCCGGGGACGCCGCCGCCGCAAGATCCCGCCGAACAGGACCTGCAGGTGCAGGAGACCGGCGAGCAGAGCGAGGGAAAGCAGCCGGAACGAGAGCAGAGAGGCGTCGCGCTCGATGCCACCGCGCGCGTGGGAAACAGCTATCGCTACACCGCGCAGCGGATCGCGGAGGTCAGCCTTGAAGGCCACCCGCTGAAGATCTCGGGTGCAACAGATGCATCGGCCGCGATCGACTACCGCGACATCTTTCCGCCGCCGGTGCCCACCGGCCTGGTCTCTGCCGTGGATACCCCGAGCCATGCGATCGATCTCTCGTGGAGTCCCATCAGCGATCCCGGACTGGCTGGCTACATCGTGTACCGCCGGGTGCCTGGCACCGGCACACCTGAGCGCCTCACTGCGCCGGGCAAATCGATCCCGGCGCCGGCTTGGCGCGA
>JAQNCM010000510.1 GCA_029237615.1 Mucilaginibacter sp. | reverse complement strand
TTCAATAACAACCTTTAATTTCAAATTTGCAGTAACGGTTTTAAGATCAATGGCCATTTATATTTACTTTCAATTATTAATTAGAATAGTTTATTTATTAAAAATAAAAAATGCATAATCAGACATCTTTATTAAAAAAAAAACAGGAATACTCAATTTTTACTGTCTGTAATTTAGCTTATCTTTCAAAAGTACTGGTTCTTGCGGAATCTGTTTTAAAGTATAACAACGTCAAACTAAAAGTATTTCTTTTTGATGAAAAAACAGATGCAGATTTATCACATTTTGAAGCAGATTTTTTTTGGATGGAGGAAATGAACGTACCCAATTACAATCAAATAGCATTCAAATATGATATTATTGAATTTAGTACAAGCCTAAAACCATTTATTACACTTTCGCTGCTAAAGGAAAATGATAAGGTTATATTTTTAGACCCCGACACCTGTTTGTTTCATTCTGTGGAACCAATCTTAAATGATTTAGATAACCATTCAATTGTATTAACCCCGCATTACACCACACCTCAGTCTGATAACCCTTCTGAAAGCGATACTGTAATGATGAAATTTGGGTCGTTTAATCTTGGGTTTTTTGGTGTTCGAGGTTCTGAACAAGGACTATACTTTTTGGACTGGTGGTCAAAAAGGAGTATTGATTTGAGCTATACGGAATCGCAATTTGGTCTTTTTACAGATCAAAAATGGGTTTCCATAGCCTCATGTTTTTTTCAAGATATATATGTTTCATTTAATTTAGGTTATAATTTTGCTGCCTGGAATTCCTGGGAAAGAAGCCTTACAAAAGATGCTGAAGGAAATTATATTGTAAACAACAGCACACCATTAATATTTTTTCACTTTAGTAATTTTGATAATAAGGATTTAGAATATTTTAATAAAAGGTCTTTATATGAGAAGGGAGTGAGACGACCGGATTTATTTGAAATAGGCAAATGGTATAATCAAAGATTAGAAGCTAATAACACTGACATTGCTTTAACTAAATATTCCTATGATTACATGTCAGGAGGCGAATATATATCTCCAACGTTACGAAGGGCGTATGCATGTATTTTATCAGAAATCCCAACTAATCACAATCCATTTGATTCAGATAGTATTGTAGGTAAGTTTGCCAGACGCAATTATTTGTTTGAGAAACATTCGACCCCATTTAAACGAGAAAGTTTTAACAGTGTATCTAGTAATAAATCAAAACTTGGACTTATACATTTTTTAATGCGTATAGTATTAAGAGTTGTTGGACCTAATAAGTTTATGAACTTATCCAGACTATTAGTTTATTTATCAAGTTATAGACAAAACAGAGGACTATGGAAATATTGACTCGTGTTATAAACTTTTTATGATATTATACAAATTAATAGCTATATTTTTTAGTGTCCTATTGCTTGTTCAGGCATATGTTATTAAAGTTTCGACAGGAAGTTATTTACTTCCTGCTTCGTTATTTTCGTTTGTGTGGTTTCTCTTTACTATTATACCGTTAGTTTTATTATTTAATGTACCCGTAAATCCACTAGCTATTTTATATATATTTCTTGCAATCTCTGCATTTTCTTTTAGTGCCATTCCATTTAATTGGAAATATGCTATTTTAAAAAATAAAGAAAAAGAATTAACGGTTCTTCCTGAATTAAACAGTAAATTTATACACCTGATCCGTTATCTCTCGGTAATTTTATCAATAACATTTTCCATTCTTATTGTTACTTCTAACGGATTTCCTGTTCAAGCATTCTTCACGGATTTTATTAGCACTACAGCTAGATATGCAGCTTTGAGGGGTAATGAATATTTAGAATATGGAATTATAGGCACATTAAGTACATTTTTTACACATTTTTCAGCTGTATTAGGAGCAATTGTTACTTTTTATAAAAAATCAAAAACTAAAAGATTTCTGTCTTTTTTGATGAGTATAACTCCATCTCTTTTTGCAATGTTGACTCAATCATCTAAATTGGTTTTTTTTGTTGCAATTATTTTCTATTTATCCACTACTTTATTGATGAAAATATATTCGGGAAAACATTTTTTATTTAATATCTCTGATATATTTAAATTAATTGGAATTTCTTTATTGTTATTACCCTTAATAATTATTGCATTTGTTTCAAGAGATGGTTATAGTGATTTTAATAATTCTAATGAAGCTATAAATCTTCTATTACCAGCAATAAATTCCTATTTTTTTGGATCAATGTACGCTTTTTGCGATTTTTTTTCTTTTTACATGGGATTTCATTCCATGTCAAATTATAAAGTAGAGTATTATAATCTTGGGTACGATTCGTTTAAATCAGTATTTGATCTATTTGGCGGAACCAAAGTTTTTCCGCCAGGCTATTATAATGATAATTATTTTTATAAAGATGTTTTAGCTACAAATATTTATACAGCTTTTCGGGGTTTTATACAAGATTTTGGCTGTTTAGGGACCATAATATTTATGTATTTATTAGGTCTGTTTTTTCATTTTTCTTTTTATAAGCTTTTAGTGAAAAGAGACTCATGGCTCGCTGGTGGTATTTTTATAATGTTTTTTGGGTTTGCTTGCTATTCTTTTTTAATAAGTATTTTCGTAGCCAGATATATTTTCCTGATTACTTTATCCTTTTATTTTGTTCTTACTATTAATGGTTATATCAATCGTAAAAAATCGCGACTTAATTAAATTATAATTTGCGATACATTTACTCAAAAATATTATACAGGAATTTAATGATCTAAATTAACAAATCAATGAAAGCCATTATTGCTTCTCTCAGTTTAAATCCAGGGCATTTTTCTTTTTTGGCAGCTGCCTATAAATTATTTGAAGATTGTGGATATGATTCATATTTGTATGTAAATCCACTTTTTGATA
>JAQNCM010000196.1 GCA_029237615.1 Mucilaginibacter sp. | reverse complement strand
CTCTTCCATTTTAGTATTGAATTCTATGCTGTAGTTTTTTAGTCTACCAATAAACCTAAATGTAAAATAAAGGTTTTGACTTAGGGCACCTGGTGTGATATTTTATCTTTATCCAGACTACAAGTTTATATAAAAGTTTGTTGTTTGTTTGTAAAAAGGCGAAATGAGGAATAATTAACAGGAATTAGATTACCGCCTAAATTCCTTCCACGGGAGGATCTTATTCATCATAAAAATATCGTACATACTTATCAGGCGCATAAGATTCTTCACTGCGTTCTGAATGACAAATGGTTTATTTTTTTTCTTGTCATTCAGAGCGAGAGCGAAGAATCTTCTTCATCATACAAGTAAAAACGCAACCCTAATCATCAACCACCGATGGCCACCTTTATCCTTGAACCCTATACCACCCCATCCTCCCGGTACCATTGTCCGGAATGTAACAACCGCGGCAAAACCTTTTCGCGCTATATCAACTCCGAAACCGGGCAGCACCTTGCCGACCATGCCGGCCGTTGCAACCGGGTAGATAACTGCGGCTACCACTATAAACCACGCGATTACTTCAGGGATAATCCATCCCTCAGCACAGGCGCATGGCAGCCCGGTAAGGGCTTTTATCCTTTTAAACAACCGAAAGGGTATGCCAAACGGCATAGTGCGCCTAAGCCGCTTAATCCGCCTGATGATGGCAAGGCAAGCTGCTTTATACACCCCACCTATGTAAACCGCAGTCTTAAACGTTATGAAGATAACAACCTGGCGCAGTATTTTATTAAAAGGTTTGGGCTGGATAAGGCTTACCAAATGATTGCGCGTTACCGCCTAGGTACCGCCAGTCACTGGCCGGGTGCTACTGTTTTTTGGCAGTTGGATAGCGACAACTTTGCACGTACGGGTAAAATTATGCTGTATGATAAAGCAACCGGCAAACGTGTTAAGGAGCCGTATAACCACATTGCCTGGGCGCATACCCTCATCATGAAGCAATCGGCGGCTGATATCACGCCATACAGGGTAGGCGACCAGCTGCTGATCGCTGGCTTCAGGCTTACGCAGTGTTTATTTGGTGAGCATTTGCTAAGCGAATCCCCGGATAAAAATGTAGCCATTGTAGAGAGCGAGAAAACGGCAATGATAGCCAGCAGGTATGATGATAGTCGTGTGTGGCTGGCCTGTGGCGGCATCAGCAACCTTAACCCGCAGCTGTGCCAGGTATTACAGCACCGCCATGTAACCTTGTTTCCTGACCTGGCTGCATACCCTAAATGGCGCATAAAAGCCAGGCAATTGCAGGCATTTGTAAAAGGCAGCGTATTTACGGTATCAACCCTGCTGGAGCAATTAGCCCCCGAACCGGATAAAGCAAGTGGGTTTGATTTGGGGGATTATTTGTAGGAGGGGGGGAGATTTCAAAGACAAATTATACCTTATACTAAATATAGTACTATTAGTAATGTTTAGTAAAGGATGGGTAATGTCTCAATTTGATTTTATTATAAGAAAATGCTTATAACGTAAATTACGATAAGCACAACAGGGCTTAGCCCCAAAAAACCCAATCCCATTACCTTAATTAAAAACCAACTCCTATTTAACGAATTTGGTTGCTTTAAATGAACTATATTTTTTTCTACTAAGTATTGACCTATCTTTAAACTCAAATATATTAGCGCAAGGATAGTCATAACGCTTGCTAAAACTAATAATTGCTTCTCAATACCATTTAAATTCTCTAACATATTTAAACAAAAAAAGCTACTGTTTTGGTGGCTTAAATGTATGAATAAGTTATTTAATCAATTATTTCTACGGTAGTCAACCTTGGTTAGTCATTAACTGTCCGCATTGTATCACATCACCCCTAACTCAAAACCGGACGGACGGTACAACTTGTCTTGTCATTCAGAGCGAGAGCGAAGAATCTTATTCATCATAAAGGATATGCGGCATACTTATCAGGCGCAGAAGATTCTTCACTGCGTTCTGAATGACAATTGTGAGTTACTACAAGTTATTCAATTATTTCCGCTAACATTTCTTGTGCAATACCTTTTAAGGTAAACATATTGAAAGTTATAGCAATCAGATAAAATGAAAGAAAACCTAATGGAGCATAATATTCTCCATCTTTTATTAAACCAACCGAAATAGCTGCTAATATAATTACAGGTGCTATTAAACTTCTATAATAACTAAGGGTTACTGTTGATAAATTGTCCTGTACGTTAATTTCGAATTTCCCACCATCAAATCGTCTTACAGCTTGAAAATTCCACATTAACTTCCATGGGCTATCATCAAATTGCACGCTATTATTAGTTACTTTAAGAACCCTGTAATCTTCCTTATCTAAGTTTGCTTTTATCCTATCAATTATAATTGATGGATCAAGGCTGGTTGATTGGGTGACTTTTTTTAAAATTTGTAACTTAATCTTCATTTGTGTAAGGTTTTGGTGAAGTTACAACATCCTGTCCGCTTTGTATCATATCACCCCTAACTCAAAACCGGACGGACGGTACAATTAAAATCCCAGCATGATACCGAACGAGAAGTTGCGGAGGCCATCCTGCTGCGGACTGTTCTCGAACATATTGTTAGCATAATATTTGGCAAAAATACCCCATGCGCCATAGCCGATGCGAGCGAAGCCCCCGTAGCGGAAGGTGGCAAAATTATAGGTGTCGTTCACTTTTTGTTTCCCGTTTTCTGTACTAATCTGTTTTACGCTTGCCGTAAGCAGGAAACCGCCCTCGGGCCCTACAACAAAATGGAACCGCTTGCCGTTCGCGTCTTCTTTGCTCCTGAAATCGAATGATAATGGTAAGCGCAGGTAGGTTGATGAAAACCGGTTTTTTGTTAGGTGAAGCGTAGTTGGCGCAGCCGTTAGTACCGGCTGATTTGGTAAAATGGTCACAGGATCGCGCAGGCGTATATTTGTCCAGTCGAACCCGGCCGATAAATAAACCTTAAAACCATCACTAAACCTGGCACCCATCTGCAGCACATCAAAACCGACGTTGCTTGTTTTCCAGGAGCGGTAACTTAGAAACTGATTTTGCGGCCTTAAGGTAAAGCTGCCGTTATCAATAAGGGTTGCAAAACCAAGGTCTAACCGGGCAAGCGTTATGCCGAATGAAAAATGGGGATACTCAGAATGATGATGTGTAACGGTATCTCTATTTTTATGGATATTGAATTCGGGCGCATCGTCTCCGTATCCAAGTTTTATGCTGGTCCCTTTTTTTGTCGTATCACCGGTGCTTTTTATTGAGTCGGTGCCTTTGCTTTGCGCAGATACCACGCCGGTAGTAATGCATATCAGTGCAGTAAATAGTAATCGTTTCATATGATTGTGTAATTGTTTTTGTTGTGAAATTGTATTATTGATTGATGGGGTTGGCTAAGTCAGATCGGCGGGTGATTGATAATTCAAACTTAATCAACCACTCATTCAATCAACTAACCCTCACTTCGTGTCCCTTTTTATTTTTAAAATGCCCAGGTTAACCCCTGTAATATTTGCCTCGTCATCATCGGTATTGGTAAATTCAATAATCTTGTCTTTGCGTTTATCAACCTTTGCTACCACTACATTTACAAGGTCGCCAAAGTTGCGGATCACGTGTTTTCTTTTAGCTGTTGCGATGCCTGCTTTATTGTCGGCCGGTAATTGTGTAGCCGTCAATGTTGGTTTAGCGGTAAAAGCAGCGCTTTGCTCAAAAACATCGGTTGTTTTTGACTGCACAGCATCGTCCGGTATTACAGAACTAACAGCCTCTTTTATCCCGGGCATAGCAGCTAACAAAGGCTGTTCAGGTGTTTTTATGGTTGCAGCCGTATCAACAATAGTGTTTACCGTTTTAGCAGGGTTTAATTTGGTTTCTTTTACCGGATGCAAACCTGCAATGGATGCGGCGGCACTTCCTGTATTGACATATTTACCCGCACCATTTTGCTTTGCAGCAATGGGCTCACTATCTTTCTTAATACGCTGCGGCACGCTCACAGCGGGGATAACTTTTGCAACCAGTTTTTTAACCGGATGCCTACCGTTCACTGCCTGTTTTTGCGGTATAAATAAGATGCCGGCCGTCATTAAAACCACTATGCTGGCTGCCACACTTATGAAGGGCATTAATGATCTTCTGCGATCAGTTTTATCTATCCGGCGGTCAATTTCCTTCCATACGCCAGCGGAAGGCTCCATGGTTAAATCATCTAATTTCGAACGGACTGCATCATCAAATTCTTTATCCTGCGTAGTCATATTTTTTCCCTTCCATTTTTATAATTTGTTCTTTTAACACCGCACGCGCCCTTGATAACTGCGACTTTGAAGCTCCCTCTGATATCCCTGTTAAGGCCGCAATCTCTTTGTGCGAATAGCCTTCTATCGCAAATAAGTTGAATACAATGCGGTATCCGGGCGCCAGTTGCTGTATTAATAACAGCAGATCATTTGCTTCCAGTTTTGCCATTGCAAGGGGGTTATCCGATGTTTCGTTCCCGGCTTCTTCCAGGTCCACCAGCTGCATCATTTTATGGTGCTTTCGGTAATATTCAATGGAGCCATGCACCATAATGCGTCTTATCCATCCTTCAAAAGAGCCCTCGCCCCTGTAATCGCCTATCTTTCCAAAAACCTTTACAAACCCTATTTGCAGCATGTCCTCGGCTTCCATCCTATCCGTTGCATAACGGAAGCATACGCCCAGCATTTTAGAGGCGAATTGTTTATACAACAATTCCTGTGCTTTGCGCTCACCAGCTTTGCACCGTTTAATCAGTTCGTCTATTGTGTACTTGTGCTCCAAAAACATCATTTAAAGGTAAGATGAAATGTGCAGCAAAATGGTTGCATGGGATTGAAAATAATTTAGTTATTTTTGAGTATGAAAGTGATAACTTTAAATATACCCGATTCTGCTAATGTTGATGCCAAAGAGGCAGCCATGCTTTTAGCAGCCAGTTTGTATGAAAGGGGAAAACTTTCATTAGGGCAGGCAGCAGAAGTTGCCGGGCTTACCAAACGTACGTTTACAGAATTGTTAGGTAGTTACGGTGTATCTGTCTTTAATTATCCCGCAGCTGATCTGATTGAGGACGTGAAGAATGCCGGCAAATATACTCGCACAAATAGATTGCAAACAGGTGGTGAACATTAAACAACCTGCCTGATTACCACATAATCACCAAAAATGCCTGACGTTGTAATTGCTGATACGAGCTGTTTCATAATTTTAGCAAATATTAATGAGCTAGACCTTTTGCACAAGGTTTTCGAAAATATCATTACTACTCGTGAAGGGGCATTGGAATACGGAAATG
>JAQNCM010000193.1 GCA_029237615.1 Mucilaginibacter sp. | reverse complement strand
CTGTAGGTTTGTCGATACTCCTAATACTGTTCATATTTATACTGAAAGTGCCCCGTGTAGGCCAACCGGCGATAAAGTTGCTAAGGATGCCTGAATTAAATAATATAAAACCATTATGCTGGTTTTTTGGCGCCTTCCAAGACAGTTTACTTTTTTTGATATCGAGCTGGTAAATGACATCCTGAGCGCCATTTTTTTGCTGAGCCTGTACGGGAAAGTAAATTACTCCTGCCAGCATAATTATCAGACCGCATAACACATTTTTTTTATTTTTCATATCCTATCAAAGTTGATCCAGCGAAATTACTTTGATATCTTTCAGCGCGGGGAATTTGGATTGTAAATAAAAATGTAAACTTTGTAAATAAAACCTCAATATGATGCGTGATAGCCGAAATCTCTTCTTCGGGAGACATAAGTACCTGTGGGGATCACTAATACTTCTGTTTATCTCTGTGATCTGCGCGGCTTTTAGTATGAACGGCAATAGCGACTTTGATCTCGCCAGAAGGGAGGTTTTGCTTCGCAGAATCGGAGATGAATTGCTTTTACAGTCGGGCGACAGTACATCAAGGGTACTCCCGGTAGAAAAGATCTCAGAAAATGAATACCAGATCAGATTTGAAAATGACCTTACTTTTCAACCGGACTCCTTGGTCAATACTACGAGGCGTTTGTTAGCCAAAGACCCGCTCACACGTGATTATATCGTTAATGTTCTGAACTGTGTCAACGCCAGTGTAGCTTATGGATTTGCTATATCCGGAAATAAAAAAGATGATATTGTAGCATGTAAAGGAAGAAACCAACCAACAGCGTGCTACATGATCAACATCAAATTCAAACCGACAGGAACAAACACAACAAAGAAAGGATATCTTCTGGGTAGCCTGACATTTTTAGCATTTGTTGGATTTATTTTTTTGAGATCTGTTAAGCCGCGGAGAGCCTTACGCGACGGTCAGTATACTGACATGTTAATTTTAGGCGAGGTGTTGTTCGATGCGAAGAATCGTAAGCTCATAATAAATGGAAAGGCGATAGACTTGACCGGAACTGAAACGCGTCTGCTGCTTATTTTTGCATTGTCTCCAAACGAGACTATAGAGAGAAGCCGACTGCAAAAAGAGATCTGGGAAGATGAAGGTGTTATCGTCGGGCGTAGTCTGGATATGTTCATATCAAAACTTAGAAAAAAATTGGAACTTGATCCGAATATCAACATTGTTGTTATACGCAGCAAGGGATATAAGCTTGAAATTAGCTCTTAAGAAGGATCTCTCCCTCCTCTGGCGCGAGTATCCGAGCGGGCCGAAACGAAGTGGGCTACTCGTGACTTAGTCATATTGCAATTCAAAGTGAATAATTGCCGTAATTTTCTCATCTAAGGTGTCACCTTTATTGGATCTTTTGTTTAAACGAGATGTTGCCATCGCTCCAGTAAAACTGCATACCAGAAGCGGATCCTTGTTGCTGACCGAACTTAACCTGTACGTTTTCGTCCAGTTGGAAAAACCCGGGCGAGATATAACGCAATTTAAAAACCTGGTTTCCCCGTTCCGGGTTTTCACAATACAGGGCGTGTTCTTTTGTATAAAACTTTAGCCCGCCCTCGTAAGTTCCAAGGTAAGCCTGAACGGCCGATGGTTCTACCGGCTGGTCTACGGCTTTTTGCTGATTTGCAAACCAGGAATTGGGGAATAAGGTTGAATTGACTTCGTCCAGTGATGCATCCGCCTTAAGCACAATGTCCGGAATAACCCCGGTGCCTTCCCAATCTGTCCCGGTATGGATATTATACGAACGGGCAAACGGAATGCCCGCTACAAATCCATGACCCAAAAAGACCGGCCCGGTTGGATGGGCGCCGCCGGCTGTTTTTTCACCTGCTATAGTTGCCCTTTTTGCCATTTGCATCCCGTAGGTGAAATCTTCAGCCGCCGAAACCGTGCTGCTGCTGGTTAATATATACACCGGCATCTGCAGTATAAGCCCGTCGGTGGCTGTTGGGTCCGTCCAGCCTTTGGTGGTGTCATGTTTGTTGGGAGTAATGATATCATTTACCCGTGTCTTGTCCGCAAAAAAATAACTTTCCACCTGTTTAACCATCAACGGGCTGCCACCATGGTTTTCCCGCAGGTCGATGATCAATGCTTTGGTATACCGTACAAAGCGAAAGGCCGCTGTAACAGTTTCTTTGGCGGAGGGAGTAACATCCACAAACCCATTAAATTTTACATAGCCGACATTGCCGGGTAAAATTTCTGAAGCCGTGAACGCAAAATTACGTGCCTCCATAAACACATTCCGCAACGAATCCTGGTGCGGGTTGGGAGCATGCATTGGAGGCGGGCCCATTTGCGCCAGCCGGGGATCGAAATGGAAACCCATATGCAGGTCGGGGCAGGCGGTTTGCAGGTCGGCCGAGATTTGCACAGCGAAAGCTTGCGGGTCTTTGATAGCCCGGTAGGCACCCTTTGCCAATTGCGCGTGAAGGTAATTGCTCATGAGCTGAGCTTTATCTGTAAAAACATAGTTAGCTATCAAGGCTTTTGACAAAGTATCAACCACAACCTTTGTAAGCTCCAGCGTCATTGGCTCTACGGCAGCGGGCCGCGTTTCCTGCGCCATACAGGCGAAGGGGATCATTAACAGGAATAATGATATTTTTTTCATGGTTCGATCGGTTTAATAATGGTTGATGCTTGCGTAAATGGCGTTACCTTTAATTCACTTTGTTCCAAACATCTTGCCCAAAGGCCAAAACCTGGGTAATGTGGCCGGCATTGTCACCGGTAAACTGAAGGGTAAAGTTAGTATGCTCTTTTGAAAAAAAATCTAACGGGCCTGTGGCTGCAAAATCAATTTGTTGGTTATCCCATAACTGCTTTAAAACTAAGCCGCTGTTAGTGGCGGTAATTTGTATAAATTGCCCTTTTCTGTCCCTGAGTTCATACTTGCCCTCCAGTTTTTTCAGGTCCTGTGCAGGTAATTGTATTTCGACAGGGGGATGATAGTTATCATTTCTGTCCCAAACATCTCTTCCCCAGGCCAAAAGTTGATTAATGCCGCCGGCATTATCACCGGTAAACCGGAGGGTAAACCATGGGTTTTCCTTCGTCAAAAATACTAACGGGCTTGTGGGTGTAAAATCAACTTGTCTGTTATCCCATAATTCCTTTAAAACCAAGCCGTTGCCGGTAGCGGTAATTTGTAAAAATTGCCCTTTTCTATTCTTAAACTCATAATAGCCCTCAAATTTTTTCAGGTCCTGTGTAGTTAATTTTATTTCGGCGGGCGGTTGATAACTATCAACTTTGTTCCAGTCATCTTTATCTGAGGCCCTCAATTTTGTAGCGATACCCTTATCATTTTTTGTGAATGTAACGATGTTTAAGTAGGGGGCCTGCACAAAAAACGAGACATCCGATTTGGCCGACATAGGTATCTCTTTGCCGTCCCAAAGTTGTTTGCTGATCAATGTATTTTGTTTTGCAATAACCTGTATGTATGCCGCCTTATTCGCCTCACTTCGGTAAATCCCCTCCAGAGCCTTTAGCTGTTGTGTATTAAGCACAGCTTCCTTTAACTTACCGTTGCTTATCTTCAGCCAGATATCGCGGTCAAACGCCAGTACCTGTGTTACATTTCCATCTTTGTCTTTTGTGAATTTAAATGGTCCGCCATCCGCCATGGTAAATTCAAATTCACTTTTTTGTTTTAGTGAAAATTCCTGCCCGTCCCATAATTGTTTGAGCACTAAGATATTGTTTATTTCGGTAAATTTGAGAAAGGCACTTTTACCGGCCATTTGATATAAACCTTCAAAAGCTTTTAAGGGATCGGTAACGTCAGTCGCGCTTTTTTCGGTCACGTCTTTCTGCAGCGCGCTCGCGCTTGATGGGTTTATTAAGAAATAACTGGCTGCAGCCAGTAACAATACAAACGCGTACTTATACAAATTGGCGTTTGGCGATTTTTTTAAATTCATCATCTTAATACGGGTTTTAACTTTTGAAGAACTATATAGATTGGTTAATTGGTGGGCCTGGAGTTTGAACGAACTATGCAGAATACTAAGCTGATAGGCCTTTTTATCAACGCCGCTGTTTATTACTTCGCCGTCGGCAATGTATTCGTGGTTAAGCTTGATGTATCGTTTTAAGTATACCATTAGCGGGTTAACCCATAGTATGGCATGCGCCAGTTCTGCAAAAAGTATATCTACACTATGCCACTGCCTTATGTGTACTTTTTCATGCGAAATAATTTGCTGCAATTCACGATCATTAAAAAGTTGTTTGTTGATAACCAGGTACCTGAAAAAAGAAAACGGAGCAGTTCCATCAAAAGCACAATAGTAAATACCTGCTGTTAATTGTTTATCGGTCATTTTGATCAGGATGCTGAGTTTAACCAATTTTATAGTCAATCTTATCAGCAAGACGAAGCTTACCAATAAGTAAATACCAACTAAGGTTTGCATTAGTGACGGAAGTATAAAGCCTTGTTTAATGGCAACATGAGCAGTATTAACGTGCGTATTAATATGCGTACTAACATGCGTGTTAACCATTTGCGAATTGCCAATAGTTGTGTATAGGCTATTTAATGGGTTAGCCATCGTTATTTGACGTTGAATACCGTCTAAATTCGAAAAATTCATCCCCGGCAACAAAGGCAAAAACAGCGATAACAATAAACTGAAGAGCAGGTAAAACCTATTTTGCCAAAATGATTTATCGTTTTTAAGCACCAATAAATAAAACAGAAACAATATGGATATAACCACATTGGCCTTTAACAGGTAGATAATTAATGGTTCCATAGCACTGAAATTTATTTGTTCTTATCTTCTATCATTTTAACAATCTCTTTTAGCTCATCTAACGACACTTCGTCCTCTTCTGCAAAAAACGATACCACATTTTTCATAGAATTACCAAACAGCCCCGCCAAAAGAGGCGTTACAAATTTCCTGGTATATTCCATTTTCGATATCGCCGCCGCATAGCGGTAGGTACTTCCAAAATCTTCAAATTTTAAAAAACCCTTGTCCGCCAATCGGCGCATCATGGTTGATACCGTATTGAT
>JAQNCM010000183.1 GCA_029237615.1 Mucilaginibacter sp. | reverse complement strand
CTTCGTGGTTTAGAAATGGGCATTATGCGGTCTGCTAATATTTAAGTATATTCTAATTTCTGATTTAACATTGTTTTACATAAGAATTTGCAATAAGAATAAATGAAAAAAGATAACGATATAGAATTATCAGGCGTAAAAGAAATAGCCCGGAGAGCAAATGTTTCAATCGCTACCGTTGACAGGGTTATTCATAACAGGCATGGTGTTTCTGAAAAAACAAAAAGTAATATCCTGGCTATAATTCAAGAACTGGATTATAAACCTAATATTTTGGCCAGGAGACTTGCTTCAAAAAAAATATTGCATTTTGCTATTTTGATACCCGCAATTTCGCAGGAAACCGAATTTTGGCAAGCACCGCTAAATGGTATTGAACAGGCAGAATCAGAAATAAAGCAATACGGAATTGTTATAGAAAAATACTTTTTTGACCAGAATGATAGAAGCACATTTGTAAATCAAACAAAAAAAATACTTGAAAATAAAGTTGATGGAATCCTGTTGGCACCTTCTTTTATTGAAGAATCATTACAATTCACCAAATCATGCCAGGAGCTCAAAATCCCCTATGTTTTTATCAACTCAGATATTCCCAACCAGGACAGCCTTTGTTATATAGGCCCTGATTTATTTCACAGCGGTTATTTAAGTGCACATCTGGCTAATTATACAGTAGAAAAAAACGGGAAAATACTAATTGTTAATATTTCTAAAGAAATAGACAATTATCACCATCTTTTAAGAAAAGAAGAAGGTTTCAGAGCTTACTTCCGTGATAATAACAGCAGCAATAGAATTGTAAAAGCAGATATCAGGCAAACTGATTATAACTCAGTAGCAGCTGAACTTAATAAGTTATTAACGACTCATCCGGATGTTAAAGCTATTTTTGTGACCAATTCAAGGGTGTTTTCGGTAGCTCAATTTTTGAAAGGCTCTTCAATAAATAACATTTTATTGATTGGTTATGATTTCTTAAAAGTAAACATTGAATATCTGCAAAAAGGTAGCATTGATTTTCTTATATGTCAAAAGCCGCAGGAACAAGGTTATAAAGGAATAATGGCACTTTACCAAAATGTGGTATTAAATACCGCTGTTGATAAAACATATTATATGCCAATTGATATAATCACCAAAGAGAATCATAAATTTTACGGGAATTAAATTATATACGATTGAACTGGAACTATTAACTAAATGATTAGGCTATTACTTCTGATAGTTCATAACGTATTTAAATTTCCCGCTGGCTTTAACAAACCGTCTACAATTGAAATATTATCGTAATTTAATTTATAACCAATTTATAGGCTATTAAACTGCGGAACGCTGCTTTTTTCTTAAGGTAGTTTTATATCAGAGAATTTACCTGATAGCTTTCTTTAAATAAAGAAAAAACCAACTTTTTATTTTAAATGGCAATAAATTAGTTGCATTGTTAAAGCATGTAACCGTTTTGGTGTAGTTTGATAAATTTATTCAATGGAGATTGTTGCTTTTTTTGAAGAAATGGGATTTTTACATCTTTTTTGGGAAAAATCGACTACAATTTTAATGAATAATTCAAAAAAGTATAAAATATTAAAAAAATATGGCTGTTTCTTTTGGATTTTTGAAAACTATCACTATCTTCGGGTACGTAAACGGAAGTGATTCTAATTTAGAAATAAGATGCACTTCACAAAAATGATTGCAATGATATTAAACACAAGGGTAAATTTATTTCTGTCCTCTAAAATTGGGAGGTATTAGAAAGAATTTTTTTTTGATCCAATCACGGGTACGTACACGTTAAATAGGTAATTGCTTTATTTGATTAAGTAATATTTGAAATGGCTATAAGAATAAAAAAGGAAATTGCGTTATCTGTTGGCTCATTAAGTGAAAGAGAGACTTTTATTTCGATGCTTATTATAGGCATGCTGTTTTTCATATTCGGATTTGTTACCTGGGTGAATTCTATTTTAATTCCTTATTTTAAGATAGCCTGCCAATTATCAAATTTTCAATCTTACCTGGTAGCATTTGCATTTTATATATCCTATTTTATCATGTCGGTTCCCTCTTCTTTTTTACTTAAAACAGTTGGTTTTAAAAAGGGGATAATGCTTGGTCTTTGGGTAATGGCTATCGGTGCTTTTATTTTTATACCTGCCGCTTTAAGCAGAACTTATGAAGCCTTTTTGTTGGGACTCTTTACCATTGGAACGGGGTTAGCCGTTTTGCAATCAGCCGCTAATCCATATGTCACCATTTTAGGCTCAAAAGATAAGGCAGCAAAACGAATTAGTATAATGGGTATATGCAACAAAGGTGCGGGCATATTGGCGCCTCTGTTATTTGCCAGTATGGTTCTTAAAGTTACCGATAGCGATCTGTTTAAGCAATTGCCGTTAATGGATGTAATGCATAAAAATGAGGCCCTGAATGAATTAATTAGAAGGGTAATTGGTCCCTATTTATTTATGGGCGTAGTATTGTTTGGCTTTGGCATTTTTATACGCTACTCTCCGCTGCCTGAAATAGATACAGAGAATGAAAGTTCAGCGCTGGCTAATGCCAATTCGGGC
>JAQNCM010000478.1 GCA_029237615.1 Mucilaginibacter sp. | reverse complement strand
GGCGCCATTTAAAGCCCCAATTTGAGAAGTTGATAGTCTAAATTCCCTATCGTTCACAATAATAACATAATATGGCGTAGTCTCATCAAGTGATGACGGCAATATTCCCGTAGTATTAAGATTTATTTGGGTGCCAGTCTTCCATGTATCTGGTAACGTTTTAGCATTTAGTGGTTCTAAGACTCCGTCTACTATAAGACTTGAAATGGTAATGTGCTCTCTAACCGTAATAATCGTTCGCGCATTGGGTATATCAAACGTAATATTACTAACAGTATAAGTACCGTTAAAATTCGTAGAGTTTGTCACTCCAATGCTGTCGCCAACGTTAAATATATTGGTTTTATTACCATTCAAAATAAAATAATTTAAAAATGTAATAGTTGATAATATTTGATCACTTACACTATTATAAAGCGTCGGGCTGGCGCTTACAAATAATCCATTATCAACCACGTTAATACTAGAAGTATTTCCAAATGTATTACTTTTAATACGTAAATTACCATCTATGATGGACGCGGTGGCCAATCCATTTAATTTAATATTGATTTGCTCAACTAATGCATCATATGTTTGTGCATCTTTTCCTTTTATAGAATATGGTATTAATTGGCCACCATTTACACTTATTTTGAACGAGTACTCAAAATTATCATTAGTTAAATTAGTGTGGGCTATTCCTGATAGTCCTTGATTATAACTGACAATTCGATACGCATAACTGTTCTCAATGCCGACATCTACTATATTATAACTGTATATCCTAAAAGTGTCGGCTGAAAATGGTGAAACAGATTTTGGGATTACTCTAAAGTTGTAGTCTTCTGGTGCGTAAAATAATAAATTTCTCCCTATTGGTGAAGTGTTATTGAATTGTACCGACCACTCTATACTATTATCTCTATTTTGAATGAATTTCGAGGGCACATTTAACACTGTCCCTTTAAGTGCATCCAACCACATATCAGATATACCTTGGGTTTTCTTAATTGATACGCTATAATCTTTATCACTCAAATCAAATATATCACTCGATATAATAAAGTTAGAAGTATCTATAAAGGAATTAAATAGATAACTTAAATCAATGTCCCAGCCCTGCCATAATGACTTAAAACCCGAATTAACATCATCAAATCCATTATATCGATTATAGTGAATATACCATTGATTCAATCCATTAGATTTGTATACTGTATTAGTCGAAGCAATAAAATCTCCATGAAATACCGTATCTTTATGCGAAAATACGCGTTGTATATCCTTATCGACTTGTAGACAATTTACATTTATAAAATTAATACCAAACGTTAGATATACAAACTTCATTGGGTCGATTTCAAAGGAAACAGTTAAGTCATCATATAGCCGTTGCGCTGAAACATTCCATTCCCACTCATATGGCCCATTTTGTCCAAATATATAATCCGCTTGAGGTGTAGTTATGAAGTGTTGTAGATTTGGATCATATAATGATCTTACTTTTGTATTAGTAGAATTTCTGGTATTCCAAAATGGTGGCAATAAGCCATCAGGCAAGATTCCATCCCTCGTTGGATTTGGATCAACATTAACTGATACAAACTTAAATAAGGTTGAAATTTGATTCGATTTTCCTGTGCCGAATGACCCGTTTGGCGTAAACTGTCCGAGTGGAATAATTCCTGCGAATATATTATTCCACATCGTTGCTTTCCAATGTCTAGTGCCAGTCGTATCGATATATACTCTATCCCACCATAAAGGTTTTTCTATATATCCTTGTAGAACCCATGGTTCTCTATGAGGATAGGGCGTACCATAAATTTGGGTATATAGTGCTTGCCATGCAGCCGAAACATTCGTGAATGCCAAGCCTGACACAGGATGTATTGAAACTGGAGTGTACGCGTAGTTCCATGTAAACGGATTGTTGGCTTTGAATATATTTGTACTTGAAAACGGTGTTGTTACATCATTATTCTTTATGTAATTAGAAAACTGATGCCTTATTAAATTATTATACTGTGGATTAGTCGTATTAGCGCCCACATCATAGATTGGATTAAAGTTAAGTGGTTTCATTTCAACAGGCAAATTATCAAACAATGCCTGTTCGAAAGATAGTAGGATTTTAGCCAGCATTATATCAATATTAACCAATTCCCACATACCGGATAAATTATATCTATAAAGAGAAGTTGTTGTAGCTTGTAAATCCGTACGTATTAAATAATCACCATTTTTAACAGTATTCGAATTAACGGTAGTAGGAAAACTATCTGTAGTCATTGCCACAGTTTGATTTCCTACATTAGTTACAGAACTCAATTGTTTGTAAATCTGATTCTTTATTGCTATGGAATAAGAAATATTCGAACGATGCCCATCATGATGATGGAGTTGAACCAATTTAAGAGCAGGATCACTTATATAATACGGGCTATATTTTGCACCTAATCCAAGATATGGAATTGTCGCTATCCAATTTTTTACGCCTGTTTCTGTCTGAGGATTAAAGGTTG
>JAQNCM010000498.1 GCA_029237615.1 Mucilaginibacter sp. | reverse complement strand
AGTTCGGAACCAGCGCCGTTCCGCGAGGCGTGACATAGCCGCGGTCGATGATCGTCGAGATGATCGAAGCGTAGGTAGACGGACGGCCGATCCCCAGCTCTTCGAGGGTCTTGACGAGGCTGGCCTCGGTGTACCGCGGCGGCGGGCTGGTCTCGTGGCCCTTCGCCTCGATATCGGTGACAGTGAGCTTCTGCCCGACCGTGAGCGGCGGCAGCTTGGCTTCGGCCGGTTCGGCAGAGTCGTTGCGCTCTTCGTCGTGGCCTTCTTCATAGGCCTGCAGGAATCCTCGGAACGTGATGACCGTGCCGCTCGCCGCGAACTCGGCGATCTTTCCCTCGACGGGGCCGGCGCTGATGACGACGGATGCAGTCGAACCTTTCGCATCGGCCATCTGCGACGCAACGGTGCGCTTCCAGATCAGATCGTAGAGCTTCCAGTCGTTGCCCCTGAGCACCCCCTGGAGCTCCCCCGGCGTGCGGAAGGTATCGCCGGCCGGGCGGATCGCCTCATGCGCCTCCTGGGCGTTCTTGCTCTTGCTCGCGTAGGTTCTCGGCTTCTCCGAGACGCTCTCCGCCCCGTACAGCGTGCTCGCCTGCGAGCGCGCCGCGGTCATCGCCTGCTGCGAGAGGTTCAGCGAATCGGTACGCATATAGGTGATGTACCCGTTTTCGTACAAGCCCTGCGCGACGCTCATGGTCTGGCGGGCCGAGAAGCGCAGCTTGCGCGCGGCCTCCTGCTGCAGCGTCGATGTACTGAACGGCGCAGCCGGACGACGCGTGTACGGCTTCGAGTCGACGGAGGAGACGACTACCGAAACCGAAGGATCGCGCAGTGCGGTGGCCAGCGCCTGTGCCGCCTGCTCGTCGAAAGCGACGGCATCCGCTTTTCCGTTCGCCGACGATTTGAGCTGGCCCTTATCGTCGAAGTCGCGACCGGTCGCCACCCGGGTTCCGTCGAGTCGCGCGAGACGTGATTCAAAAGGGGCGGATTCCGTGGACGTAGCCAGAAGTGCCGAAAGGTCCCAATACCCTGCGGCGACGAAGGCGAGTCGCTCGCGCTCGCGATCGACGACGAGGCGGGTTGCGGCGGACTGTACACGGCCGGCGGAGAGTCCGGGACCGATCTTGCGCCAGAGTACTGGCGAGACCTCGTAGCCGTAGAGACGGTCGAGGATGCGGCGGGTCTCCTGTGCGTCGACGAGAGCAGTATCGATGTCTCGGGTATTGTCGCGCGCCCGCTGGATGGCCTCTTTGGTGATCTCGTGGAAGACCATCCGCTTGACCGGGACCGTAGGCTTCAGCTCCTCGAGGAGGTGCCAGGCGATCGCCTCGCCCTCGCGGTCCTCATCAGTTGCGAGATAGAGTTCGTCGGCATCCTTCAGCGCACGCTTCAACTCGGCGACGGTCTTCTTCTTCTGGTCCGAGACGACGTAATAAGGAGCGAACCCGTTCTCGATATCGATGGAGAACTTGCCCATCGAACCCTTCTTGAGTTCAGCCGGCAGGTTTTTCGGCTCGATGAGATCGCGGATGTGGCCGACAGAGGCCAACACCTCATATCCCTCTCCGAGGTACTGGGCAATCGTCTTCGCCTTTGCGGGCGACTCGACAATGACCAGCTTCTTCGTGCCTGGCACCTGACTCCTAGCGTCTGCGGCGCTTGCCGCTCGTGAATTCAAACCTCGCCCAGCATAGGGTCGACGCGCTGATGTTACGCACAGTTGAAGAACAAGCCGAGCCGGAGGCCCGACACGCACACCATACACACAGAAACACCGAGGGCTGCTAATTCACTCCCGACGGAGGCGGTCCGGCGGTCGCGCTGGCGCGCACGTCGAAGCCGAGAACCAAGATGACCACCCGCACCGTGACGACGGCCCCGTCCACTCGGCAGGCACTCAGCGCCGCGCCATTGGCCCTTGCCACAGCAGCCGCCGAGTCGCACGGGATGCCGGGGAGCGCGCCGACGGCGACGTCGGCAGCCCCGAGGGCGGCGGCATCCGCTGCCCCGGCCGCCCGGTGCTTCGCTGAGAGCACAATCGAGAGTGGCAGGAGGAGGGATGCGAGGGCCAGCATCGCCGCAACGATGGAGACCGCGAGGAGCGACCCCGACCCGCGGTCGTCGTTCAGGCGCCTCCGGCCAGCGCGCAACTCGAAGCTGCCACCGTGATCAGGGCTCCCGCGATCGACCCGGGAACCGAGACCCTGGCACAGACCAGGGAGCCGCCGACCTCGCTGTTCACGCGCGCTCCTGGCACCAGTCGAACGACCAGCCGAGACGCTGTCGCGGCGCTCTCGCCTCTCGCGATGCTTCTTGCGGCGCTCGCGGCGGCATCCTGTACACGCAGGTGCTGCGCAGCCAGCTGCAGTCCGGCCAGGCAGCAGACGAGCAGGAGGATCACGGCGGGCACGACGGCCGCGAACTCCGCGGTCACGCTCCCCCGTTCACCCCGCGAACGTGAGTGCACGACGCACGAGGTCGGTGAGCACGCCGCGCACCTCGTCGCTGCGCATGATCGCGACCAGGAGGCCTGCGAAGCCAACGGCGGCCATCGTCGCGATGGCGTACTCGGCGGTGGCCGCCCCAGCATCATTTCGGAGCAGGTTCCTGAGTCGTTTCATGCGTGTCGTTCCCTTCGGGTTGCCGGCAAAGTAGCCGGATGCTCGTATGGTCGTCTTCTCCAACCGGATCAGGTGACGAAAGCAACAGACCGGTGATCTCCCCTCAAAACGAAGCGGCTGTGGACGAGATGACCGAGATCAGCAGCGGCGCGACGCCGAGCAGCATGAACGCCGG
>JAQNCM010000159.1 GCA_029237615.1 Mucilaginibacter sp. | reverse complement strand
AAAGGTTAGCCTGCTGCATGATCTGGATAAATACCCCGGCCGCCTTGATATTATTGCTAAAGCAAAGGAGGTAAAACAACCGTGGCTAATTATACACGGCGATGCTGATCCAACTGTGCCATTAAGCTGCGCAGAGGAACTAAAAGCAGCACAGCCCCACGCGGATTTATTAATAATACATGGTGCCGACCATACTTTTGGATCTTCGCAGCCTTATCTTGAAAGTACCTTGCCACCGTTGTTGGCTGAGTTTTGTAAGCAGGCAATCTTTTTTTTCGATAAATAGATAAAAAAAAGACCCTCTTAGGCGTTTTTTCGTTTAAGTGTTAGGAAATACGGTTGCTTTTGAATGTAACAATTAAGCAACATGAACAATAAAATTATAGCTTGAAGCTATATTTGAGAGTCCTTGACAATTAACTATGAGTTTAACAGGAGCCAGCAAAAAGGGTAAAAAATTTCAAAACCCTATCCCAACAGATGAAGCCGGCTTTGCCAGGCTGATACCGATATTAAAAGAATACACAAAAAACAAAGCAGAAAATACGCCTAAACATACCCTTGGGCCATTTAAAACTGATACTGCTGTTTACCAAAAACCTCCGGAAAGCGGCTTAAGGGTTACGCTGATAGGTCATTCCAGCTTGTTGATAGAAATTGACGGTAAGCGGATATTAACCGATCCTGTATGGAGCGACAGGGTGTCTTTTTCTAAATTTTTTGGGCCCCGGCGTTTTTACCAGCCGCCGATAGCTTTAAATGACCTGCCCCCGTTAGACGCGATTATCCAGTCGCATGACCATTATGATCACCTGGATAAAGAGGCTATTAAGTTTTTTTCCGGTAAACAAATCCCATTTTATTGCTCCCTCGGCGTAGGACAGCACCTAAAAAATTGGGGAATGGAAGAGAACTATATCAACGAAATGGATTGGGGCGACAGCGTAATGGTTGGCAATGACTGTAACATTACTGCCACTCCGGCACGGCATTTCAGCGGCAGAGGGATCATAGGTAGAAATGAGACGTTATGGTCGTCATTCGTAATCAAGGGATCTAAGCATAAGATATTTTTTGGAGCTGATTCCGGGTGGTTTCCCGGCTTCAAGGAGATTGGCGATGTGTTTGGTCCTTTTGATTTAACCATGCTTGAGATTGGCGCTTATGGAAAATACTGGCCTGATATACACATGGGCCCCGATAATGCATCTAATGCCCACCTTGCACTCAAAGGCAAACTGATGATGCCTATCCATTGGGGTACATTTAACCTGGCACCTCATGCCTGGTACGAGCCTATTGAAAGATTGGTCGGCTACAGTAACGAAAAGAATATTAAATTATTTGTTCCCGAGCCGGGCAAACCTACAGAGGTTAAAGCATACGTTTCTGATTGGTGGAAAGAGTATTTGTAGATGGGGTGGATGTGCAGATGAGAGGATGTGCAGATGTGCAGATGAGAGGATGTGCAGATATGCAGATGAGAGGATGTGCAGATGAGAGGATGTGCAGATGTGCAAATAAGGGAATGTGCAGATGGTTTATGTGGGCACTAAACTAAAAATTCAAACAGGGTTTGATCCCGGTTCAGTTCAATTATTTCGAAACGGTTTGCTTCCATGCGTTTAAGCAGGGCTGGGTAGTCATCGGCAGACTTTAACTCGATACCTACCAATGCCGGGCCATTTTCTTTTTCGGTTTTTTTTATGAACTCGAAACGGGTAATATCATCATGCGGCCCCAATACATTATTCACAAATAGCTTTAATGAGCCCGGCCTTTGCGGAAACCGGATTATAAAGTAATGCTTTAACCCTTCGTATAAAAGCGATTTTTCTTTTATCTCCTGCATGCGGGCAATATCATTGTTGCCTCCGCTCACCACGCACACTACTGTTTTGCCCTTGATTTTATCCCTGCACTTATCCAGCACTGCTACCGATAACGCACCTGCCGGCTCAACAACAATAGCATCCTCATTGTATAATTTTAATATAGTGGTGCATACTTTACCTTCTGCAACCAGCAGCATATCATCCAATACTTCTTTGCAAAGTTCATAGGTTAGCTTACCTACGGTTTTAACAGCAGCCCCGTCAACAAAACGGTTAATGTCAGGCAAGCTAACCGGGCCACCATGCTCAAAAGCCTTTAACATGCTTGGCGCTCCTTCTGGTTCAACCCCTATTATTGAAATAGCTGGTTTTTGCTGTTTTAAATAGCTGCCCACTCCTGCGGCCAACCCTCCTCCGCCTATCGGCATAATCACTACCTCGGTATCAGGCTGGTCTTCCAGTATTTCCATACCAACGGTACCTTGCCCTTCAATAACACGGTAGTTATCAAATGGCGGGATAAAGGTCATTTTATGTGCCTGCGTATAAGCAAGGGCCTCCAATAAGCAATCATCAAAAGTATCGCCCACTAAAATGATCTCCACATGGTTATTTCCAAACATTTCGGTTTGTTTAATCTTTTGTTTTGGAGTGATCTCGGGCATAAAGATCACACTGCGGGTATTCAGTTTATTGCATGAAAACGCTACACCCTGTGCATGATTGCCTGCACTGGCACAAACAACGCCACGGCTCAGCTCTTCTTCCGTTAACTGGCTGATCATGTTAAATGCGCCCCGCAGTTTGTAGGAACGTACTGTTTGCAGGTCCTCACGTTTGAGGTACAGGTTACAATCATATTGTGAAGAAAGATTCGCGTTGTATTCCAGGGGTGTGCGTTTTACAACATCTTTTAATCGCTGTGAGGCAGCTTCGAAATTTAATTGAACGTCAGTCATATTTTTGAATTACACCCGATATCCGGGTGCCTGGATATTGTAACGCAAAGATAGGATTTTGAAAGGCATAGCAGGTGTCAAAAGCCCGCGGAAAATTTTTGTAAGGAAACATGCACGTGCTGCAGGCCCGGACTTTTATTATCCTTTCTTTTCTACCGACCTTTGGTCCACGGTGGGGCTAGTATAGTGTGTTCAAAACAAAAGCGCATTCAAAAGACAGGGATTACAATAGCAGCATGTTGTTTCAGCTAATTACACATTTCAAACTGACTGCTTCTCTTAGCCAAACATTAATTATTTTTATTTTAATGCATTTTGCCCTGTAACAGAATAAAATAACAGGGAAATTGCTTTTAAAATTTAAACTATTTTTAATTTATTGAAATGCCTGTTTTAATGTCGGAAAGAGGGTAGCCACCTGACGGGGCAAAAAACATGGTGCACGCATTTTCTACAAACAGGTAGCCTCTACCGAGGCATTAAGGATCCATATTGGGCTTTAAAAGCGATTGCTCCCGGATAAAATAAACGCGAATAATTCCTTATATTTTCGTATTTTTGTTTAGGGTTTATTGATCATCATTATTGTGCTCAACAAGCCTGTTCCCGAATTTAACGTCACCGCCTTATGCATGGATGTTAAAAATTTTAAAGTCCTTCAATAAAAGCACATTAGCAATAAATATTTCCGTTTTTTGGTTGTGGATTTATTTATTTAATTGATAATAAGGATAATATATAAAATTCTATTCAATTTTTTATCACGGGCAAAAGGCATTTAGCCTTTAAAAAACGGATTTTTATCACGGTCAAAACCGCATTTAGCCTGTAAAAAGGAGATTTTTATCACGGCCTAAATGGCATTTAGCCTGCGAAAAGAAGTTTTTTATAACGTCCAAAACTAGTTTAGCCTGTAAAAACCAAGCAAATTAGTTAACTTTTTAATCTTTGGATATGCAGGGAAATCGCCTTTAAACTTTACCTGTAATTTAATATACAGGATGCCTGTTTTTATGCCGAAAGGGTAGCCCTGGGCAATGTTATTAAGTTAAGGAAACAGTGTTCGAATTTCTTTCCAAATGTATTTTACCCCAACCCTCCCTCCAAAGGAGTCCGGAATCCTTCGGAGGGGAGATTTAGAGGGGCGAAATTATTGCGGGACCCTTAACTTAATAACATTAGCCGCAGGTATGCAACGTAAGTGTTTTGCCTGCTGCACGCGCATGTGCCAAAATTGTTGAGTCTTCTTTTGGAGATAAAAATTCTTATATATTTTTTGCCAGCCAATCGCCCACTTCGCTTGTTTTGTAAGCTTTGTTTTTGCCGGCCAGATCTTCTGTAACAATACCTTCGGCCAACGATTTATTTACTACCGACCTGATCAGTTCTGCTTCTTCTTTTAATCCGAAGGCATCCTCAAACATCATAGCGGCAGATAATACTGTTGCTAAAGGGTTAGCAATGTCTTTACCCGCGGCCTGCGGATAAGAGCCATGAATTGGCTCGAACAACGAGGTATGGATACCAATTGAAGCCGATGGCATCAATCCCATGGAGCCAGAAATCACAGAGGCTTCATCAGTTAAAATATCACCAAAAAGGTTTTCGGTGATCAATACATCATACGAGTTTGGCCATTGCACCAACCGCATCGCTACTGCGTCCACAAATTCATAGCTTACCGTAACTTCCGGAAAGTCTTTTTCCATATCCTGTACGGTTTCCCTCCATAAGCGGGAGGTTTCCAGTACGTTCGCTTTATCTACGCAGCAAAGTTTTTTACCGCGCGTCATTGCCATTTCGAAACCTAATTTGGCCAGGCGCTGCACCTCGGCCCTGGTGTAAGTGCAGGTGTCAAAAGCAGTATTCCCATCGTCCTTTCTTCCTCTTTCGCCGAAATAAATACCGCCGGTTAATTCCCTTAAAATGATCAGATCTGTACCCTCAATCCGCTCTCTTTTTAATGGGGAATTATCAATTAATGAAGGGAAAGTAAATGTTGGGCGAACGTTTGCAAACAGCCCCAATTTTTTCCTCATTTTAAGTAGTCCCTGTTCCGGCCGAACCGTAGCTTTGGGATCGTTATCAAAGCGTGGATGGCCGATAGCTCCAAATAAAACGGCATCAGCTGCCATGCAAATTTCATGTGTTTCGTCCGGATAAGGTTCGCCGACTGCATCTATTGCACAGGCGCCGGTTAAGGCGGAAGTCCAGACAATTTCGTGGTTGAATTTTTTTGCTATGGCATCAGATACTTTAACAGCCTGATCAATAACTTCGGGCCCTATTCCATCACCTGCTAAAAGTGCAATATTCAGTTTCATTTATTTTATAGTTGTGTTTTTAATACTTGTTTGTAATCCGTTACCACCTTGCTTCTTGCTTCTATATTAATGTTCAGCATTTTCTGCGTAGCTTTAATAGCGCAAACCGTCTGATCTGAATCCAGCCCCCTGGTTATAAATTTTTTCTGACCAATTTCCCAGGTAATAATAGTTTCGCATAAGGCGTCAGAACTGCTGCCCGGCGCTATTCGTACTGCATAATCGATCAGCTTTGGTAAACATTTGTCCTTTTTGCTATAAACCTTTGCCAGCGCGTTCATAAAAGCATCAAACTGGCCGTCTCCCTGTGCGTTCTCTTCAAATTTTTCACCATCTATCGTTACAGAGATGGTCGCAGACGGACGCAAACCCATTGCATTCATTAATACATAAGATTCAACAATAACTTTATCTTCATAAAGATTGCTATCCAGAACATCTGAAATAATGTATGGCAGGTCTTCCCTGGTTACGGTTTCCTTCTTGTCGCCCAATTCTATTACACGCTGGGTAACTTTTTTCAGGTCCGTGTCATTTAATTTAAAGCCTAACTCCTGCAGGTTTTTTTCAATGTTTGCCTTGCCTGACGTTTTTCCGAGCGCATATTCCCGCTTTCTTCCAAATCGTTCGGGAAGCAGGTCGTTAAAATATAAATTATTCTTATTGTCACCGTCGGCATGGATTCCCGCTGTTTGCGTAAACACATTATCTCCAACAATTGGCTTATTAGATGGAATTCTAACACCTGAAAACGTTTCAACCAGCTTACTCACCTTATAGATTGAAGATTCTTTAAGGCCTATCTCAACTTCGGGTGCAAAATCATGAATCACAGCAACGGCGCTGGCCATAGCGGCATTTCCCGCTCTTTCGCCCATACCATTTACTGTTAAATGTAAACCATGTACCCCGGCCTTTACTGCTTCCAGTACATTTGCAGTACCCAGATCATAATCATTATGTGCATGAAAATCAAAGTGAAGGTTTGGATATTTTGCTATTATCGCTGTTAAAAAATTAAAAGTCTCGGCAGGGGTTAAGATACCCAGCGTATCCGGTAACAATATTCTTTTTACCGGTTGGCTGGCAAGAAAGTCCAGGAACCGGAAGACATATTCAGGCGAATTACGCATACCATTGCTCCAGTCTTCTAAATACACGTTGGTTGCAATGCCGTTTTCCTGGGCTAAGTCAATAACCTGCGCTATTTCGGTAAAATGCTGTTCGGGTGTTTTTTTAAGCTGATGGGTTAAATGGTTTAAAGAACCTTTGGTTAGCAGGTTCTGAACTTTAACGCCGGATGTTACCATCCAGTCGATAGAAACGCCATTATCTACAAACGTCAACACTTCTATACGATCTGAATAACCATTATTTTTTGCCCAATTTAAAATGGTTTTAACTGCCTGGAATTCTCCTTCAGACACGCGTGCCGAAGCAATTTCAACTCTATCTACATTGAGCTCTTCCAATAATAATTGGGTTATGGTGAGCTTTTCAGATACAGAAAAAGACACTCCCGATGTTTGTTCTCCATCGCGAAGCGTAGTGTCCATTATCTCTATTTTCCTTCTTTCCATGTACTGGATTCTTTAGGTTTGGCTGTTTTGACAGTGGCAATAATCAAGAGGCAAAAATTAAGAATGGTAGGCATTCTCTCCTGGTCCTTGCTCTTGATTCTGCTCTTCTTGGTTCTATCTTAAAGCGGAAGATTTAAAGCAAAATCCTCAATTTCTCTTTTAATGCTTTGCAGATAATCAATGTCATCAAAACCATTCAGCATGTTATCTTTTTTGTAAGGACTGATCTCGAACGTTTCTTTTTCGCCTGTTGATAATAGCGCGATCGTTTGCTCAGCCAAATTGACTTCTATTTCTGTTTTAGGATCAGCATGAATTGCTGCGAAGATCTTTTCAGAAAACTCAGGACTAACCTGTACTGGCAATACGCCAATGTTTAGACAGTTATTTCTAAAAATATCAGCAAAAAAACTGGATACAACACATCTGAATCCATAATCGTACACAGCCCATGCAGCATGTTCTCTGGAAGAGCCTGAACCAAAATTTTTGCCGCCCACCAATATTTTACCGCTATAAACAGGATTGTTCAACACAAAGTCCTTTTTGGGTGTATTATCAGCATTATATCTCCAATCGCGGAAAAGATTATCTCCAAATCCAACCCGTTCCGTAGCTTTTAAAAAGCGGGCTGGGATCAATTGATCGGTATCCACATTTTCTATAGGAAGCGGAACAGCAGTGCTTCTTAGTATATTAAATTTATCGTAAGCCATTTTATTATTATTTGATCACAGATTTAAGTGATTTATTTGATTTCACAGATTTCTTTGTGAGGCTTTTGACCACTCACAATTAACTATACAAGTTCTTCAATTAAGGCTCTTGGGTCTGTAACCACACCGGTAACAGCGGCAGCAGCGGCAACTAACGGGCTTGCTAACATAGTTCTTGAACCAGGTCCCTGTCTTCCTTCAAAATTTCTGTTTGAGGTACTTACCGCATATTTCCCGGCCGGAATTTTATCATCATTCATCGCCAGGCAAGCAGAACAACCCGGCTGGCGTAATGAAAAGCCCGCTTCGGTCAAAATTTCCAGTAAGCCTTCTTCTTTAATTTGCGCTTCCACTATATGAGAGCCCGGGACCAACCAGACTGTAACATCATCAGCTTTATGCTTGCCTTTTACCAGCGAAGTAAAAGCCCTGAAATCCTCAATACGTCCATTGGTGCAACTGCCCACAAAAACAAAATCTACCTTTTTACCGATCATGGATTCACCTTCTGAAAAGCCCATGTAGTTCAATGATTTAGCGTAGGTTGCTGCGCCGCCTTCTGCATGAGCAGCATCCGGAATATCATGAGAAATCCCCATGCCCATTCCCGGGTTTGTTCCATAAGTGATCATCGGTTCAATAGCAGAGCCATCAAATGTTAATTCTTTATCAAAAACAGCATCGGGATCAGTCTTCAATGTTTTGTAATAAGCTAATGCTTTATCCCAGGCTTCGCCTTTGGGGCTAAACTCACGGCCTTTTACATAATTGATTGTAGTTTCATCCGGAGCGATCATCCCACCGCGGGCACCCATTTCAATACTTAAATTACAAACTGTCATCCGGCCTTCCATGCTCATGTTTTCAAAAACATCACCTGCATACTCAACAAAATATCCAGTTGCGCCAGAAGTTGTAAGCTGGGAAATAATGAACAATGCAACGTCTTTTGGGGTAACACCTATGCCTAATTTTCCGTTGACATTGATGCGCATTTTTTTGGGTTTTGGCTGCATGATACACTGCGATGCAAGAACCATTTCCACTTCGGAAGTTCCTATACCAAAAGCTATGGCACCAAAAGCACCATGGGTAGAGGTGTGCGAGTCGCCGCAAACGATTGTTGTGCCGGGTTGCGTAATTCCATATTCAGGGCCAACAACATGTACAATGCCATTTTTTTGGTGACCTAATCCCCAGTGACTAATGCCATATTCGTTAGAATTTGATTCCAACGCTTTTAACTGGTTTGCAGAAAGTGGATCTTCAACTGGTAAATGCTGGTTTATGGTTGGCGT
>JAQNCM010000143.1 GCA_029237615.1 Mucilaginibacter sp. | reverse complement strand
GTTATGGTCATATATTACGTAATTTTAATAAATAAGTTTTAAACTGCCAGCTGCGATGGTTACGGTATTGATGCCTGTTTATAACGCTGAACCTTATTTGAAAGAAGCCATACAAAGTATTATAGACCAAACGTTTACCGATTATAAATTCGTAATAATCAATGACGGATCATCGGATAATTCTGAAGATGTGATCAAAGGGTTTAAAGATGAGCGGATATCCTATATTAAGCATGAAACAAATACCGGCTTAATAAATACGCTGAATGAGGGTTTAGACTTGGCACAAAGCAAATATATTATCCGCATGGATGCTGATGACATTTCCATACCGGAAAGATTTGAAAAACAGGTATCATTTATGGAATCAAACCCCGAAATTGATATATGTGGCGCGTGGTTATCTGTAATAAACACAAATCAAATCATAACGCATCCGGTTACTAATGAAGAATGTAAAGTGCAATTATTGCAAAATACAGTATTGGGTCATCCTGCAGCTATTTTGCGTAGGGAATTAATTGTAAAAAACAATTTAAAGTTTGATAAGAATGCGCTATATGCCGAAGACTACAAGTTTTGGGCTGACGCTTCAATCAATGGGTTAAAACTGGCAAATATTCCGGAGATACTGTTGCACTACCGGGCGCATAAGGCTCAAGTTTCAACATCAAATTGGGAATCGCAATTGCAATCGGCAGAAAATATAAAACTTTGGTACGCCAAATACTTTTTTAGTGATTTACTAGAAAACAAGTTAAAACTATATTCCGATTTTATAAATCGTTCTATAAATTCCTTTACCGACTTTATCGAAGTGCGGAAACTTGTAAAACAGCTTAAGGGTGAAAATCATTTGAGGAATTATTTTGATCCGCAAATATTTGAGAATTTCCTTGATAATTTGGTGCGCATTGCATCAACCCGGATCTACGTATTATGTATTGACTGTAACACCGGCATTTTATTGAAATCAATTTTTGACAGAGATTTTTATGTCAGCACATCCATGTTTCAAAAAGCAAAATTTATTTTTAGGTCCTTACAAAATACACTGTCTTGAATAGTCTGATCTCTGTAATCGTACCAGCCTACAATCAGGATAAATATTTGCCTGAAGCTTTGGATTCTGTGTTGGCCCAAACTTATCCTAATTGGGAGTGTATTATTGTAAATGATGGTTCTACAGATCAAACCGATCAAATCGCCCAATCTTATCTAAAAAAGGATAAAAGATTTAAATACTTAAAAAAGGAGAATGGAGGTTTAAGTTCTGCCCGTAATGCCGGCTTAAAAATAGCTAAGGGCAACTGGATACAATTCCTGGATTCGGATGATTACATAGAGCCTGAAAAATTTAAGATATCAATTGATTTAGCCGTTGAGAATCCATCAGTGGGCGTTATTGTTTCTGATTTTAAAATGTTTATTGAAGATCGTTTAAAGGCTATATCAGCATTTTGTGACTTGAAACAGGAGCGTTTGAATTTTGAAAGCATACTTTTTGGATGGGATGCTGAATTTAATATTCCCATACATTGCGGCCTTTTTAAAGCTGAATTTTTTCACCTGAACCCTTTTATTGAAAAATTAAAATCCAATGAAGACTGGATAATGTGGCTCGGCATTTTTAAGAAAGACGTCAAAGCGTTGTATTTAGATTATCCTTTAGCCTATTACCGGATCAATCCGAACAGTATGACGAAGGATAAAATTTTTGTAAGCAATAACCTGGTCGAAGCTTTAAAGTATATCCTGCAAATTATACCTGACGAATACACTGTCAGCTTTGCCTGTAGTATGTTGGACAGATATAAAAATGTTATTGTCAGCTATGAAAATGACCTGGCGTACTATAAAAACAGGCTTCCCTACCGGATTGAAAACTATTTAAGAAAGTTTTTCTCTTCAAAAAAAACATAAAGTGATTTCAATCATTATTTGCTCCCGCACTGAAACAATCTCAAGCCAGTTGAATGAAAATATTGAAAAGACTATTGGGGTTGCCTATGAGATCATTCCAATTGATAATTCAAAAAACAAATACAGCATTTTTGAGGCATATAACTTAGGTGTTCAAAAAAGCCAATACCCTTATTTATGCTTTATGCATGATGACATTATTTATCATACCCAAAATTGGGGAAATAATGTTCTAAAGCATTTTGAAGATGCTAAAACGGGGGCGATAGGTATCGCAGGAAGTCCTTATGCAACACAAATGGCCGGTTCCTGGTGGGGAGGAGGATTAGTTAACCAATATATTCTGCCGGTTGGTAATAATGAGCCTGAAATAACTATAACTTATAAAGACACCGCCGTTAAAAATGAAGTAGTTTTATTGGATGGCGTGTGGTTTTGTACCCGGAAATCTCTCTTTAATAAAATCAGTTTTGACACTACATCATTTAATGGTTTTCATTTTTACGACGTTGATATCAGTATACAAATACATCAGTTAGGGTATAAGTTATTTAGTGTGTTCGATGTTCTTATCCGGCATCATACAAGCGCCAAAATGGATAAAAGCTGGTCTGAAAATGCCATGATTTTTAATAAAAAATGGGCGTCGGTTTTACCGATTTCGTGCATTAAATTATCTTATAACAAACGTTGTGAAGCAGAATTGAAAACCCTTAAGGAATATATATATATACTTCTCTACAATAACTATTCTGCTAAAACTATATATAAGCTGGTTATTTTGCAATTTATAAAATTTAAAAAAGGATTTTTTTATTACAAAACCCCTCTGATCTTTATTAAAACTATGATTATTAGCTTTAGATATCATAAAGAACGCACTTCAGTTACCAAATCTGTATGATTGAT
>JAQNCM010000124.1 GCA_029237615.1 Mucilaginibacter sp. | reverse complement strand
ACTATAAATTTTATAAAACCGCTTTAACCTGGTTTTAAATTTATCCGGTTAAAGCCCTTTAACGCTAAAATTGATGTTGTTACGCTTGATACTTCATCACGCACATATAATTGTGCTACCTCTGTACCTGCTACTTTGCCACTATTCTTTACCCTTACCGTCACCTCTGCTGTTCCGTTTACCGGAATAACTGCCGGGTTAACATGCATATCCGAATAAGTGAAAGTAGCGTAGCTTAAGCCGTGCCCGAAAGCAAACAAGGGCGTGCTTTGCTCATCAACATACCTGTGATACGAGGTAGGCTTATGGTTATAATAGAAGGGTATCTGTCCAACAGATCGCGGAAAAGTTATCGGCAATTTACCTGATGGATTTACATTGCCGAGTAACACATCGGCTATAGCCAAACCGCTCTGTTCACCGCCAAACCATGTTTCCAAAATAGCCGGGATATTTTTAGCTACCCAGTTTATTGTAACAGGCCTTCCGTTTGATAGTACCACTACAACAGGCTTACCGGTTGTATGGATGGCTTTTACCAGGTTTATTTGTTGCTCGCTCAAATCAAGCTCGGCCCTGTCCTTTCCCTCACCTACAATATTTGTTTCTTCTCCCAGCACTACTACAGCAACGTCTGATTTTTTCACAAGCTCAACGGCCCTGTTTTGCAGCCCGATATTTGTACTAAGATTGGTAGTATCAGGCAAATAACCCGGCTCAAACTTAACCGACACATTGCTGCCGGCCCGCTGCTTTATTCCATCCAATATAGAGATTGCTTTGTCTTCATTATTAGAATAACCGCCCAAATAAGTACTTTCAGCCAATGAGCCTATTACAGCTATTGATTTAGCCTTATTTATCGGCAATACAGATTGATCATTCTTCAGCAAACAAATCCCTTCCCTTGCAGCTTTCAGTGCAAGGTCCTGGTGTGCCCGGGTATGAAACACTCCTGAAACCAAAGCAGCATTGGTATAAGGATGATCAAACAAGCCAAGCAAAAACTTCACACGCAGTATATCAGCAACGGTTTTGTTGAGTTGCTGTACAGACAATGTTTTATTATTTACAGCAGTTGTAACCGCTTTTATAAAATCCTCGTGCCCAAAATCATAAAACTGCATGTTAAGTCCGGCGTTAAATGTTTGTGCTAAAGCATCACTTGCATTAGCAGCAACCGCATGGTTTTGAAAAGACATTTTGATAGCACCCAAATCAGACAATACAAATCCCTTAAAACCCCATTCACCGCGTAATACATCAGTAAGCAGCCACTTATTGTCAACACATGGAATGCCATCCAATTCGCTGTAGGCGGCCATTATCCCCATTGCATGGCCCTCCTTTACTGCCTTTTCAAAAACGTATAAAAAGGTTGAGCGCGCTTCACGTTCGCCGATATTTACCGGTGCAGTGTTGCTGCCTGCTTCGGGAATGCCGTGCACGGCAAAATGTTTGGGCTCGGCAACTACCGCATTATTGTCGCTTAGCTTATGGCCTTGTAATCCTTTTACCATCGCAACGCCGTTAACCGCATCCAGGTAAGGGTCTTCTCCATAAGTTTCCTCCGTACGGCCCCAGCGCGGATCATGGGGCAGGCAAAGTACCGGTCCTAATATCATATGTACACCATGCGCCCTTGTTTCAATAGCAATGGCGCGGCCAACCTGCCGTACCAATGAAGAATCCCAGGCTGTTGACAACTCAAGCGGGATAGGGAATGAAGTGCTACCCTTCCCACTATAGCCGTGCAGACCCTCTTCAATAAATAAAACCGGGATGCCCAGCCGCGTTTTTTCCATAGCATATTTCTGGATGTTATTTGCTATATCGGCGCTAACCGGATACAGATCATGTATGGAACCTATACCCGTTTTACCAATCATTTTCGCTGTTATTCCTTCATTATATTCAGTGGCCTCATGCCCTTTGAAACCATACACATCCTTACCCGAAAACATATCCAGCTGTGCAATCTTTTCGTTAAGGGTCATCCTGCCAAGCAAATCGGCTATGCGTTGTTCAACCGGGAGATTAGAATTTTTGTAGAGATAAACCGGTCCTTTTTTCCCGGCCCTGAAAGCCCATAAAAAAGATAGCAACAATAAGAAAACACTATATTTTATCAGATGGTTCATTTTGTAAAAATTATTATGGTTGTATATTTAAGTTTTAAACTGGTTTTAACAATTGATGCTTTACGATGATTCATTTTTGCTTTTGTAAAGCATGTTATCTTTAGCCGGGTAATTATTCAACTCCCCAGCTTTTATTTGGCTTTGGTCCCATTTCCAATTCAAGCTTACCCCCGTCGACTAATTGCTGGTGTGTAAACCAGGGTTTATTTAAAACTACGCCGTTAAATTTTGCACGCTGGATATATTTATTGATTACCGAGCAGTTTTTAGCCGTCAGCTTAAATTGTTTGCCATTAGGCAGATCAATGGTCACATTTGAAAATACCGGGCTGCCAATAGTATAAACCGGGACGCCGGGGGTTAACGGATAAAATCCCATTGAAGAAAATACCACAAAAGCAGACATTCCGCCGCCATCTTCATCTCCGGGGATGCCGAAAATGTTGTCTTTGTACCAAACATCAAGTAAAAATCTTACCCGCTTTTGAGTTTTCCAGGGAGCGGTATAATTGTATAGGTAAGGGATGTGAAAACTGGGTTCATTCCCCATTGAATACTCACCTACCAGGCCTGTGGCATCCGGAAATTTGTTCCAGAATTCATATTTACTGCGGCCAAGACCTTCACGAAACAATTGGTCGAGCTTTGCCTCAAAGGCATTTTTACCGCCCATAAGGTCAATCAGGCCTTTTACATCGTGCTGTACCTGCCATAAATACGTCCACCCGTTATTTTCATCGTAATATTCACGTCCGCCTATGCCGCCATCAAATTTGGGATCTATATTTATCCAGTTGCCATTTGCGTCTTTAGGCATAAACATCTTAATGTTGTTATCCCACAGATTTTTATAGTTTTTTGACCTTACAGTAAATTTTTCCTCATCGGCAGCGTGGCCAAGCTCCTTCGCCATTTGGCTCACGGCCCAGTCGTCATAACTGGCACCGAGGGTAACTGCC
>JAQNCM010000144.1 GCA_029237615.1 Mucilaginibacter sp. | reverse complement strand
AATTATTATAGCTGCTTAAACTATTTATGATGAACAAAAAAATATTTATACTTCTGCTGTTATTCAGCACATCAATTGGCGCTTTTGCGCAGGATATTTTTAGCGCAGCACGCGCCAATGACACTATCGCCCTGAAACAGTTTTTAAAAGAAAAAAATAAAATAGATACAACAGACCACCGTGGATCAACCCCATTAATAATTGCCGTTTATAATAATAATGAAGCGGCAGCAAAATTTTTACTTAAAAGGGGGGCTAAACCTGATGCGCCTGACCTTTCAGGGAATACGGCAATGATGGGGGCCTGTTTCAAAGGGTACCTGAATATGGTAATGCTTTTATATCAATATAAATCTGATTTAAATACACTCAACTTCAATGGCGCCTCATCGCTCATTTTCGCATCAACGTTTGGGCATTCGGATATTGTCAAATATTTACTGGCACAAAAAGCTGATAAATCCATCAAAGACAAATGGGGAAAAACTGCGTTGGATTATGCCGTCAACCAGGAGATTGACGAGGTCATAGCACTATTAAAATGATCATAAAAGTTAATTTTTGGCGGATTGTTCCATTTACCGTCGTCACAGGGTTTTCCAGCCGGAAAACCTGTGATAACATTTTTGTTAAATTAAAATCTATAAAAGAAATCACCAATACACCGCGGCCCGGTAAGGCGAACTTCATTTATGGTTAATGGCAAGATGTGCTCAGGCGTCATCAAGGATGAACTGATGTGCCGTATTGATCCGGAAAAACATAAGACCGATATGGAAAAACCGGGCTGCCGGTTAATAGATTTTACCAACAAGCCGATGAAAGGTTATGTGTTAATTAATGATACAGGCTTGAAGACCGGCCAGGATTTTGATTATTGGATCGGCCCGGCACTATCTTTCAATCCAAAGTAAAAGCTTCCAAAAAGAAAAAATAGCGCGGTTAAGCTTTTTGCAACCTTTTCGCAAAGCGGCCAATCGTTAGCCCCTGCACTAAGATGGAAAACACCACGACCATATAGGTGATCAGCACAAATTCATCCCGGTGCATGGCCGGGCTTAAAGATAGTGACAGCGCCACCGATAAGCCGCCCCTTAAACCACCCCAGGTCAGTACAGCCACAGCATGTTTTTCAAAGCGGAGCTTAAAACGCAACAAGAATACCGGTAAAAAAACAGATACCCAACGGGCCAACAACACCAGGAAAATTGTTATAGCACCTATAACTAAAATCACCGGATGTATCTTAATAACAAGCATCTCCAGCCCGATGAGTAAAAACAGGATAGCATTCAGGATTTCATCGATCAGTTCCCAAAATTTGTCCACGTAATCCCGGCTGGTTTCTGAAAGTACCTCCTCCTTTACCTTGTTGCCGGTAACGATTCCCGCCACCACCATTGCCAGCGGGCCGGATATATGCAAGTGACTGGCGATCATGTAACCGCCCATAACCATGGCCAGCGTGACCAGTACCTCAACCTTATAATCATCAATCGAGCGCAGCGCATAATAGCCGGTATAACCTAATACAGCACCGAACAACAAGCCGCCCACCGCTTCCTGCAGAAAAAGTTTACCAACAGCCAATAGATCGATAGCGGAGGCCCCCGAACGGGCAGCCTCCAGCAAGGTGACGAATACCACCACCGCCACACCGTCATTAAACAATGACTCTCCGGATATTTTCAGTTCCAGCGAAGCGGGGATTTTTGCCTGTTTTAATATTGCCAACACCGCGATAGGGTCGGTCGGCGATATTAAAGCGCCAAAGAGCAGGCAATAAATAAAAGGTATGGGTAAATGAAAGAGCAGAAAAAGATAAAAGGTCATTCCGCCGACGAGGGTAGTGGAGATCAATATGCCTAAAGTAGAGAGCGCCAGCACCGGCCAGCGTTCCTTTTTCAACTTCCCGGCATCAATATGGATAGCACCTGCAAACAACAGGAAGCTTAGCATAAAATTCATCAGCACATCCTGAAAATCAATAGAAGAAGCCAGTTGTACGGCTTTACCCGAAAGAAACGAATGAGAGCTGCCAAAAACGGCCAACAAAATAGAGGATACCAGTGATAATACCATGATCCCGATAGTAGGCGGCCATTTGATCAACCGATGGTTAATATAGGCAAATACAGCGGTCAGAACAATGGTGACGCTCAGGATTTCATTGATATTCATCGTGAGACTAAATTAGCTTTTTATCCGGTATATATAGAGATGTATTGGCAAATGCGAGCCAATTTCCCCGCATTGTTTGAATTTGATTGGATTGATACGGCCCCTGTGTAAATGAAAGACGACCCTGCGCCGCATCGTCATTTCAGGAACGATGTCCGGATAAATCATACATGCAATTGCCATGAGGTACCTGCAATATTTCTTCACCAAACAAACATCGCGCGCAGGGTTGTCTGTGACAGACCTGCCGGGGCGGAAGTGAAATTCCAGCCAGCTATAGTTTAAATAAGTATGCTAATTGAATCCGATCTCCAATTTATTAGGTGTTTCGATAATTTTCCTGGTTATAAAATTGATTTCTTTTTTTGGAATTAGATTTTTCTCTACATTTACAAAAAACTTTAGGGGTGCCTTGTGCTGAGAAATACCCTTTGAACCTGATGCAGTTAGTACTGCCGAAGGGAAAAGTAGAACAACCCTAAGTTGTTTACCAATCCTCCAACGGGTCCATTCCT
>JAQNCM010000113.1 GCA_029237615.1 Mucilaginibacter sp. | reverse complement strand
TATTTCGCTGGTTTTTTTGAGTTTTCCATCAACATATTTAAGAATAGTTATGGGCATCCAGTCGCCAACAACCACCAGCGAATTTTTTCCGGAACCATCAATATCGGCCCATTGCGCGTCTGTCACCATTCCCAACTTCACCAGGTCTGGCGCAACTGTGGCTGTTACATCGGTAAAATTGCCGTGGCCATCATTTCTCAATAATTTACTGGAAGGGATAATGCCATAGGAGCCTGGAACACTCCTGGCTCCGATAAACAGATCACCGTTTTTATTTAATCTTACACAAGATGCGTTAATGGACACCAGCGGCCAGCCGTTAAACTTACGGGTAAAGTTGCCTTTCCCATCGTTCACATACAAGCGAACCATCAGATTCAATGATCCTTCTTTTTCTAAATTCCCTCCTGATACTACTACCAGGTCCATATCGCCGTCGTGGTCGGCGTCAAAAAATAACGCGCCTATATCTTCGCTGTATTTATCCTGCTCAAAGGCATATTGTTTTTTTTGTATAAATGAACCATTGGGTTGCTGAATAAAGAGCTTTGCGGTATCACCTGTAGCTGCGCCCACAAAAAAGTCGTCAAGGCCGTCGCCGTTTACATCAGCAACTGCCAATTTCGGACCTTCCGTCGATAACATTTTGGGTATAAGACGCTGCTCATCAAAATCTTTATAATCATTTTCCTTATGATAGATGTCGCCTTTGATACCTGTAGCCGTTATATTTTTATAATAAGGCTTTGCGTCTGCACCGGCAGGTATAAAGGGCACTCGAGCATCAGATTGTTTTAAGGTGATGGTAGTATTAGTATTAATATTTTTCAGCACCTGCATCTTCATGTTTGGCCATATCACCTTCACGCTATCAACCTTTTTATAGGTGCCGGTACCAAAGTTTAACACAGGTTCAACACTGCTTTCAAATCCACGGGTTGGCATTTGCTCTTGTAATTGCTGCATTCCATTGGTGTAAATAGTAACTTTGGCACCAATGCCAAAAGTATTCAGGCCACTGCCTTTTAAATTCACTTTTAAATAGTGTGCATGTGTCCGTTCGGAGGTCATGTTTCTGTAAATAAAAGGCTGCCCGTTTTCGTTATTTACTACCAGGTCAAGGTCGCCGTCGCCATCAAGATCGCCGTAGGCGGCTCCATTGCTAAAGCTTGGTTTTGAAAACCCAAGCGGTATGGTTTCATTTTTAAACTGAAGATTTTTTTGATTCAAAAAACCATAGCTGGTGATTGGTGTTTTAGGCATCTTATCCAGTAATTTTTTTGCCTTAAAACCACCGTGCTTAACTTCGTCCATCACCTCTTCGCTACTAAAATAAGACAAAAAATCCTGGTTGGTTAGGTCGCGGCTAATGCCATTGCTCACAAAAATATCTTTCCAGCCATCGTTATTAAAATCGAAACAAAGCGCCCCCCAGCTCCAGTCGGTGGCATTTACACCTGCTAAGTTGGCAATCTCGCTAAAGGTTCCATCGCCATTATTTAACTGTAAGCAATTGGTTGAAAACTGGTGATGAAAACTATTTTTCAGTTTGGCATTGTATACATCATACTCGTCAAATTTGGTAGTTGTTTTTAACCGGTAGTCATTTTCGGGCAGCATATCTGTTGTAAAGATATCCAGGAAACCGTCATTATTAATATCCGCCATGTCTGACCCCATAGACGACAGACTCATGTGCTGTAGAGCATTATCGCTCACTTCCTTAAAGGTGCCGTTGTGTTGGTTTTTATATAGATAATCGTGCTCAAAAAAGTCATTCGATACGTACATATCATCCCAGCCGGTGTTTTCAAGGTCTCCTGCTGTAATACCTAAACCAAATCCTATTTCACTACCATAAATTCCGGCCTGGGCACTTATGTCAACAAATTTGCCGTTATCATTTCTATAAAAACGATCTCCGTTTTGCAGGTCGCGAATATTCCGCAGGTCGCGGTTATAGCCAAAGCTTCCAATGGGTCGGTAACTGTTATTAACCACCATGCAATCCAGGTCGCCGTCATGATCAAAATCAAAAAATATAGCCTGGGTGGATAGCCCTTTGTCTGCCAAACCATACTTTTCGGCCTCTTCCTTAAAAGTGCCGTCTTTTTGGTTGATGTATAATTCATTGGCCCTATTGGCACCTTTTAACCCTCCGCTGTTGCAGATGTAGATATCCAGCCAGCCATCGCCATTAATATCAACCATGGTTACACCGGTGTGCCATCTTTTAAATCCTTTTACACCAGCTTTTTCGGTTACATCCTCAAATTTCCAGTTACCTTTATTAATATATAATTTACAATCTCCCTGGTTTGAAGTAAAAAAAATATCGGGCTTACCGTCGTTATTTACATCGCCTATTGCTACGCCACCGCCATTATAAAAGTTACGATAGTTGAAAACATTAAATTCACCATCATCATTAACCTTATTGATAAATGTAATACCTGTTGCCGATGAAGGCTGCAATTGGAATAAGGCATCTTCTTGTTTAAACTCCTTTTTGTGCTGACATGAAATAAAAACAACAGAAAGTATAGCAGAAAAAAACCTGGCGTAACGATGATTCATAATGGTGAACAAATATATACAACTAAAAATGGAGCGGTAATAATTACCGCTCCATTAATTCTATTTCTGGATAAAAAAGATTAATAACCAGGGTTTTGGGCAAGATTAGGGTCTTTCTGAATAGCTGTTGTTGGAATAGGAAATAATTGTGAATGCTTATCGCCGTCAGATGCTTTAAATTGTTTTGCATCCCCAAAATGGCCAAAACGAATTAAGTCTTGTCTTCTCCAGCCTTCCCACACAAACTCACGACCTCTTTCAGCCAAAACACTGTCCGCGTTAAATGCAGCAGTTGTAAAGTTTGGAACACCAGCCCTTTGCCTAACCGGTGCTGTATAAGTTAATGCACCTGTTGCATTTCCTAAACGCAGTAAACATTCCGCTTTCATCAAAAGCACGTCTGAATAACGCATTAAGGCGAAATCTGCATCCTGGCTTTGGTAACCAGGCACAAGCTGCCATTTTTGCTGGCGTACACCATCATATTCAGTGGCTTTATACAAGCTCGATACCTGTGGCCTAAAGTTTAAAACCAGCGAGCTATCACTGCCCCGGGTAGTTAGAGGAGTGACTCCATCGGCAGCGTATTGAACCCCTGTCTGGAATCCTGCTTTCCTGGAATCTGAATTATTAAATTTACCATAATAATCAGCATTCGCGCAAAAGCCATTCCATGGACCGCCTGTACTGCCCCAGTTATATTTAGTTGCCTGGTTATAATGGAAAGACATCATTTGAAGTTGCAAACCAGTTGCATTGATGTGATCATAAGGAATCACGAAAATATTCTCTGTTGATCCGGTATTATTACTGGAAAAATTATCCAGGAAATTTGGCATCAAAGAATAACCTGACTTGGACAACGAATCACAGTAAGCTGAACAAGCTGTATACCCACTGTTATCAGATGATCCTGTTATAACGTTTTGGTTCAGGTACAATTTTGCCAATAAAAAGTAAGCGCCCCATTTATTAAGCCTTCCATATTGACTTGGATCTTGTGCCGGAGTTTTAGCGCTCAGTAATGGCCCGTTAGCTTTTAACTCGGTGATCAGGAAATTAAAAACATCGGTTGCTGAGCTATTTTTTACCGTGCTTGCATCAGTATTTGAAGATATGATCAATGGCACATTTCCATAATTGTTAACCAATAAAAAATAATAATAAGCTCTCAACGTTTTCAGCTCAGCAATAGAATAGTTAGTTGCACTGGTCACAGGTAAGCCTTGTAAAAGGCCAATTGTAATGTTAATGGTTCCAATGGTTTGATAAGCGTCATCCCAGGCGCCGGATATATTTCCGTGTGCCGGGCCATAGGTGTGAAGCCATAATTGCTGCCATACACCGCCATCCGCCCAGTCACCACCTATACGTCCTGGTACAATCAAGGCATCCGTTGTTTCTTCAGAGGTAAGCAGCATCGCGTTATTAGCTGTTAAGCCCTGCAGCCTGGTATAGGTGCCTAATACAATTGATTTTAAATATGCCGTGCTCCCAGCTGCGGCAGATTGAGTAACGGATTCCTGAGCTGGATTAAGTTGTTTCTTACAAGAATAAATACCTATCCCAACTAAAAGGGCCGCTGCAAGTAATAAATGTTTTCTTTTCATTATAATAAATTTATAATTATTTGAGTATAAGATTAATTCCAAATGATATTTGGCGGGACCGCGGATAAAGCGTCCGGGTGTCAATACCTGCTGAACTGTTGTTTAATGCTGCAACTGTATTTAACTCCGGATCAAGGCCTTTATAAGAAGTAAAGGTGTATAAATTATTACCGGCGATATACAAGTGTAATTTGTCTATATACCTGCTGTTTTTTACGCCCACGCTGTAACCCAGGGTAGCGTTTTGTATTTTGAGGAAAGAAGTGCTTTGTAACCAATAATTGGATGGTTCAGATGAACTGGTTATACCCAGGCTCTGTGCATTAGCCAATACTGCATAAGTACCCAATTTTTGTAAGCTCGAATAATCCATCGCGGTTTCGTTAAAGCCCTTGCTTCCATATTGCCCACGCAGGAAGATAGTTAAATCAAATTGTTTATAGGTAAAAGTGTTGCTGATACCGTAAGTAAATTTAGGATCAGTAGTGTAAAACTTCCTGTCTTGAGTACTGCCATTATCAGCATAGTTCAATTTGCTGACATCGCTGGTTGTATCCCTTTTTCCTGTGGCAGTATTTTGGTAATAAAATTCTTGCTTTCCTTTAGCAGCTGCTATTGGTCCTGAATACTGACCTGCGTATTCCGGCAATAATAATGTTCCTACCGGGTACCCAACTTTTAAATAAGCAATGGCCGAAATAGCCCCGCTGATCCCTAAACCAGAGGTGCTTCCCACATTTCTTTGGACTACGTTAAAACTATTGCCTGCAAATTGTCCTGAAAGATTAAGTATTTTATTTCTGTTAAATGAGGCATTCGCACCTGCGGTCCAGGAAAAATCCTTGGAAGAAATGATCCTGTAATTTACACTAAAATCGAAACCTTTATTACTTAAACTACCAATATTTGCAATAATGGTTGGAACAAAGAACTGCCCGCCCAACGGCACTGAATAAGGATATAACAAATGGTCGGTTGTTGAGTTATAATAATCGAAACTACCATTCAAACGTCCGTCAAATAAGCTAAAATCTATAGCAACATCAGTAGTTGATCTTACTTCCCATCGGATATCTTTATTTTGGTTTTGGATCGCGAAATTACTGGTTAAAAATTTACCTGAGGCACCATCGTAATAAGTCTTGTTATTCGGACCAAAAAGGAATTGGGATAAATAAGGAGTAATCGCATCCTGGTTTCCAATTAAGCCATAACCGCCTCTCAGCTTTAAGGAAGTGATCCATTTTATATCCTTCATAAAATCTTCGTTGCTGATTGTCCAGGCAGCACTAAATGAAGGAAAGACTTCGCCCTGGTTGTTTATACCTAACTTGTTTGATTGATCATATCTGACATTTGCCGTTAAATAATACTTATCATTAAAGTTATACTCCACTCTTCCAAAAAGAGAGTGTAAAATGTATCCATTGTAGTAAGAACCTATGCCGGATGGTGTAACAGCATTTGCAGCATTGATATTTTCATTAGGCAGGTTTATATCGTTAAAATCCGTTGCTAATACCCGGAAGCCTGTATAATTATAAGAATTATATTCGTAGCCTCCTAATAAATTCAGCCTGCTTTTTCCAAACTCGCCTTTATAATTGAGGGTAATACCGTAGGTTTCGTCAGTAACAGTAGTTGCTCCTTTATCAACATCACCATGGTTGGAGATAGATGCAGGTGTAAATCCCTGTTGGTCAATCACTGGTTGCAGCAAACCGGAGGGCGGGTAATAAAGGTTCGTATTTGTTGTAGCCCTTGTCGCATTGGCATAAGGGGTAATAATTAAACCCTTCACTAAGGTATAATCAAACCGCAGATTTCCGCTCAAACGATCAGTGGCGCCTACATTTGTTAGCAATGTTAAAAAGGGCACAGGGTTGGCTTCTTGGGTGTTATTTATCGCCTGGTACTGCCCGGGCTTAAGCGGATCATAAATACTTATAACCGATGGTACGCTTGCAGCGTCCAGCCACGCGGGATTAGCTACATAATTTGAGTTTGTGTGGGTAGCGGCGACATTCAACGTGATCAACAACTTATCATCAAGTGTCTTTTGATCGAAATTAAATCGTCCGTTCAGGTCTTTCCTGCCTGAGTTTAGCGCGATACCCTGCTGATCGGTATAAGTCAGAGATCCCCTGTAATGGCTTTTTTCAGAGCCTCCGGATAGCGCAAGGTTTTCATTGTGGGTAAAACCTGTACGGGTTATTGCTTTAAACCAATTGGTATTGGCTCCCTGATCGCTGGTGGTTGATGGCTTGGCAGGATCAAATACTGGCATTGAGTGCCCGTAAAAAGATTGGTATGCAGACAAATATTGTGTCCTGTCCATAAATTGCACCAGGTGCTCCGGAGATTCTGAGGCCACATAGGTATTAACAGAAACTTGTGTTTTCCCAGCCTTGCCAGTTTTGGTTGTTACTAAAATAACACCTGCTGCAGCGCGTGACCCATAAATGGCAGCAGCTGAAGCGTCTTTCAGTATATCAAACGATTCTATATCGTTTGGAGCAACAGAATGAATATCAGCCCCGGCAACTCCGTCAATAACATATAACGGATCTTGCCCGCCCGATAATGAGGCTGTACCACGTATACGCACACTGGCAGTACTATTAGGATCGCCATCACTGGTAGTAATTACCACACCGGCAGCCTTACCTTGTAACTGCTGTAATGGATCAGTAGTTACACCTTGAACAAAGTCACCAGAGCTTATCTTTACCACAGCACCTGTTGCATCTTTTTTACGGACGGTACCATAACCAACAACCAGTACTTCATTAAGTGAGTTATTAACGGCGTCAAGCGTTACATTGGTAACGTCACTGGTTACCGGTACTTCTTTACGTACGTAGCCTATGTAAGTAACTACCAATGTATTGGCAGTAGCAGGTACGGAAAGTTTAAATGTACCATTTACATCGGTAATGGCACCTACGGTTGAGCCTTTAGCTACTACGGAAGCACCTATCAATGGTGATCCGTCTTTTGAGTCGGTCACCTTACCTGAAACTGTTCTGTTTTGGGCCATAGCCGGTATTACAAAAAAGCACAATAAGACAAAACAACTTACTTTGAGTAAATTTTTAAATTGCATAAAATTGGGTTTGAAGGTTTATTGGGGATAGTATATTTTTAATCATACGGGTTTAAATGATTTTTTTCATAATTTATTTAAATCGAGAAGTATTATTCAAGGTGGAATAACAATAAAATTATATTTCATAGGTTATTATAATTGGCAATCAATTAAAAAAATAATTTTTGTCCAATGATTGAAATATATCATATAGGGCAAGGCCAATATGTTTAATCACATTAAACAAACGCAATAATGAAAGGTCATTGTTGCGCCACGAAAAAATTATTCTTTTGGTTTATTTAGTTTTATTAATGGTTATTGAATGAAATCGACAACTCATCTATACAAAGTAACAAGGGTGTTACAGCATTACCTATTTGTTTATCAATAATTTAAAAAAAAATATGCTTTTTAAAACATAGTTTATTGATAATCAGAATATTAAAAAATATTGTTCTTAAAAAAATATAAACATAATTTAACCTAAGAGAACAAAACTTTTTAAATTATTTGTTAAAGTACCGCATGCTGCAGGCTTTTAACCCATTATACCTTGGTCGTTTTACCGGTTAATCTTTCATGATTTATTAAGGACATCCACGGCTTTAATAGCCATTATTTTGTGATCAAATTCATCACTGTGAACCAGCGCTTTAGCTTTAATCCGCATTTTATAAACATAAATGGTATTTACAGAATATTCCAGGATATTAGCGATGGTCTCATTATCATTGATACCTAACCGCATCAGCGCAAATATGCGCAGATCGGTGTTTAAAACTTCATTGTCTTTAGGCCATATCTGGTCTTCTTTCTTTAACAAAGAATTGAACTGCGTGATAAAATTTGGAAATATTTTCAGGAATACGTGATCAAAAGTGTAAAAAAGGGTTTCCCGCTCCTTTTTAATATTTATTTCATTAACTGCCAGCAAAACATCTTCATACTTTTTTATTGATATTTTCCGTTCCACACTCCGCTTAAGTTTTTCGAGCTTTAAGATATAACCGGATATTACATTAAAGAAATAACCGATGTATTCTTCTTTAATATGGGTGTCTTCGATAAGCCTGTCATTTATTTTTTCCAGTTGTATATTTTTTTCTTCAATTATTTTTTCCTTAACCTTTAGTCTTTTTAACTGAATAAATACAATAAAAGAAATTAAAGCAATCAATATTGCAACCACAGCAATAAATAAAAAGTAGATCAGGAATTTGTCCTTCTCTTTTTCCGTTGCTATGATTTTTTGCGCTGCAATAATAGGCAAAACGGCACCTATCTTTAATTTGCGCAGCCTTGCACCGTAAAACTGGGCATCGTCCATAGCCTGTTGTATCAAAACATACGCATCTTTTATGTTTCCCCGGTAATACAATTGCTGTCCGAGTTTAAAAATGGCAAGTGTTTCCTTGGTTGATGATCTGATATCATTTATAGCGCCTATCGCTAACAAATTGAGTTGTGTTTTCTCCTGGCCGGGACCAGTATAAAAAGCACTTAAACCAGTGGCCACCATAGCCCTGTGATGTTCGCTAAGATTATAATGATCCAGCAGTTCAATATAATATTGTGAAGGTTTTCGGAAATCCCCGGTTATTACCTGCCTGTTTCCAAGCTGATAAAGCCTGTCAAACGTATTGAGCTTAGTTAAATTAATGGCTGAGTCAGCATATTTAATTGATTCCGCTTTATCAAACGGTGCATAAAATTTATCGTTATTATACTCAGCCAGGTCAGAATATGCACGCGATTTAATGGCATAATACTTCAACCTAGAGCTATCGCTCAAGAGCGAAACATTGATCTGCTTTAAACAGTCAAAGGTTTCGTTAAACATTCCCGAAGACAATAACAGGAATCCAACTTTTAGTTTACTGTCGTGCTGTTTGGCAACATCATTGGTTAAGCGTCCGATGTTAATTAATTTTTGAGTGTATACATAAGCTGAATCATATTGGTAAACCTCATATTCATCATATAATTTCTCACAAATAGTATACTGTGCGTTAAGGTTATTCTTTGGGGTAGCCACTAACCTGGTTTTTAAGTTTCTTATTCTAAGTTCCTTCTTATCATCATATATTTTTTTTCTGGAAAGCTCTATTTTTAATTGTGTTAAAAGACTGTCTGTTGTTCCTTCTGAAAATGCAGGGCATACAAAAAACACAAGAAACAGTATTGGTAAAAAAATTCTCATACAGAAATTGGTTTATTACGGCGCTGAGGCGTGCTCTAAAAATAATATTAAAAACCGATTTTACATAGCATTTTATAATTGCCATGTCACAAAGGTTAAATTAGTATTATTAAAACCAAATTATAACTGATCAAGATGATAGCGATTAAGAAGATTTAGCAAAACGCCATTTGTCCATCCAAAGCCATCTTGTAAGGGATATTCGCCGCCGCCGGCTTTAACATTTGTATCAACAACATCGTATTTTTCCATCAGCTTGCCTGTACTATTAAATACTTCAAGATTTGTTCTGATCCAGTTTTCAGCAATTGAACGTGCCAGGCCCGACTGATGATAATTGTTTAAACCATCAATGGCCATATATTGTAACGGCGCCCAGGCATTGGGACTATCCCATTGCTGGCCCGACCGTTTAAAAGTGGTAACCAATCCACCGGCTTTTAAGAATTTTGTTTTTAAACCAGCTGCTACAGATGCAGCTTGTTTTGTATTAGCTATTTTAAATTCGAGCGGGAAAACACCAGCAAGGCTCTGCTGGGGCGTGGCGTGTTTTAATTTCCAGTTGTAATCCATAAACCATCCGTTTTTTTCGCTCCATGAATATTTCAGTATTGCTTTTTTACGCAATAAAGCTTTTGTTAAATACGCATTATATTTTGCAGCATTGCCCTGCAATTGGTATGATTTAGCTATAGAAAGCTCTAAATGGTAAAGCAAGCAGTTCAAATCAACCGGAATGATAAAAGTGGTTTGTATGGTCTCCAGCTTGCCAGTGGTATCCATCCAGCGGGTACTAAAATCCCAGCCCGATTCTGCTGCTGCACGTATATTCCGGTAAAAGTCGCCTGCTTTTTGTTTGGTTAACTTTTCGGCATCTACATCCTTTTTAAACGATTCCTCGCGTGGCTTATCTGATTCATCCCAATAGCGGTTTAATATCTCACCATCTGCCATACGTACCGAATTCCGGTACGCTTGTCCCGGTTTTAATTTATTCGCGCCACTCATCCAAAAAGCATATTCCTTCAAAAGCTCCGGTTGATATTTCGCTATCACCTGTTCGCCTTCATCTTTAGCAAGCACATCTAGCATCATCGAAAAAAAAGGTGGCTGGGAGCGGGTTAAATAGTAAGTACGGTTACCATTGGGAATAAACCCGAATTTATCAATCAGATAAGCAAAATTGTTGATCATGTTTTGGATGACCTTATACTGGTGGCTTTCGCGCAGTCCCAGCATGGTAAAATAAGAATCCCAATAATAAGTTTCGCGAAACCTTCCGCCGGGAACTATATAATCATTCGGCAACGGAACTAAGGACGAATATTTTGAAACCGTATCGTGCCTCCGGTAAAGCACATGCCATAAGGTATCAATATGTTCCCGGATGCCTTTATTGATATCGCTTTTAAAAATATTTTTTTGCGCCCCGGGGATGATAAAGTTATTGGTTACAAATTGCTTTAAATCAAAATCGGATTTGTTTTTTTGTTCATTATAATCCTTCATAATAAGTGCCGGGTCTCGTTTTGGAATGGCATCAACAAAGGTTTTATTATCAGGGAAAATATCAGATAACTGAACAGCTTCAAACAAATCAGGAAAGAACTGCCTGGGTGTAAGGTTTTGAGATTTTGCGAAACTAAAAACAATTATTAATGAAAACGCTAACAGTAATTTTCTCATTACAGGATACGATTATGAATTAAGGTTATAAACATTGGTTGCGCATAAATATAGGCGCTTTGTAAAACACCTATAACGGGCAACATAAGCATGTCGTTTTTATATAATAAAAATTTAAATAAAATCGATAAAGCAAAATTTCAAACAGCTTAAAATCAGTTAATTGAGAACTGCTGATATTGAAAATATATATTTATAATTTCATGTGGTCATCTCCGTTTTAAGGACTTGTCCCCCCAAAATTAAAACAAACTATTCTTTATCAGGTGGGTTTGTCACCTGTTATCTTTATTTCCATCTTTTTCATGTAATTTTGCATTAATAATGGGAGATTATAATTTACAGGTTACTATTGACCAGGATTCAGGGTTTTGCTTTGGAGTGGTGTACGCCATTGATATGGCTGAAGATATACTTGCCCAGGACGGCTATCTTTATTGTTTGGGTGATATAGTCCATAATGATGAAGAAGTTGAACGCTTAAAAGCAAAAGGCCTGAAAATCATTGAGCATGCTGATCTGAAAAATTTG
>JAQNCM010000100.1 GCA_029237615.1 Mucilaginibacter sp. | reverse complement strand
AGTTGGAAAAATTGACCAGACCCCCTGGGGCAAGTTTGCCTGGTTAAAAGACCTGGACAGAAACAGCTTATGCCTTCACCAAAAATAGAGATCGAAGATGGAATTTGTAACCTCAAAGGACGGCACCCGTATTGCCTATAACCGGTCGGGCAGCGGCCCGGCGGTCATCCTGGTGGATGGCGCATTCTGCAGCAAGGATTTCGGACCGATGGTTAAGCTTGCACCCCTGTTATCAGCCGATTTTACGGTTTACACCTATGACCGCAGGGCGCGCGGCGATAGCGGCGACACGCTGCCTTATGCTATAGAGCGGGAAATTGAAGACCTCGCGGCATTGATCGAAGCTACCGGGAGTACAGCAGGCCTGTTTGGCATATCTTCCGGCGCAGTGCTTGCCTTGCAGGCTGTTGCCAGCGGGTTGCCGACCCGGGCAATTGCAATTTATGAACCGCCGTTTAACATTGATAATAACTATAAGGCACCGCCTTTAGGTTACATTACAGAACTCCGGGACATGATCAGGGAAGGGCAGCAGGCAAGCGCTGTCAAATACTACCTGACAAAGGTAATCGGTGTCCCGGCCATCATTGCCTTCTTATTGCAGTTGACGGCAAACTGGTCAAAGATGAAAGCGAACGCAGGTTCTTTGCCTTATGATGCGGAAATTATGGGCGATGGCGCGGTGCCAGCCAAAAAGATCACGGCAATTACGGCCCCATCCATAGCTATCGCCGGGGGCAAAAGCCAGAAGATGCTGCGCGAGGCGGCACATGCGGTCGGCGACAAGTTAAAAAATGGGAGATACCGTGTCTTAAAAGGGCAAAATCATAATGTTTCTGAAAAAGCTCTTGCACCGGTGCTGATTGAATTTTTTAAGGAACATGATTCGAGCACAGGTAGGCCGAACATTTTAACTTGATTGAACAATTATTTAATATATGTGTTGTTGAAGTAAGCGATACCTATTCGACTACCTGCTTGGAGGATTTATTTGTAAGTAATTGACAATTAATGATATGAAGAGTATGATTCGAGCCCAGTAACGGTATTGCCTATTAATTCATGAGCACACCCATCGCTTTGTTAAGACGTTTTACTACAAAAATCTTGTTTTCACCAAAGGCAAGCTATGAATTTTGTTAACATATTGTTAACGGTCTTGCTGGTTTTACTTAGTCTCATGTAGTTTAATATTTACCAAAAACCGCGTTTAAACGCCGTATGAGCATTCAATCTGCGTAAAACCAATTTTTCGTAACTCGGAACCCGAAGGTCGTAGGTTCGAGTCCTGCTCCCGCTACCTTGATTAAATCAAAAGCCGCAAGTCGTAAGATTTGAGGCTTTTTTTGTTTAATGTAGTCACAGACTACAAGCATAATAATTCGAAGTCTGTGACTTCGAATAACGCGTGTGTGGACACTCAAATTACCTTCAGCCAAGTGAAGACACTCGTCTAGGCGGATTTTCACGATTTATTTCACCCAAATAAAGAATAATTCCAATTATATTTTAGCTTTAACTTAATTGCAAATATGAAAGGTCCAATATTCAAATACAGTATAAAGGTTTGGCTGACAACCTCAATTGTTGCGCCGTTATTAATATCATTTCTGCGTTTTATTTCTTTACGTAATTACTTATTATCTATAAACTGTCACGATCAGTGTGCAATTCCACTGTATCACGGATTTTTAAAAAAACAATTTGGCTTTTTAATAGGGAGTATAATTGTTTTAATTCCTTTGGGTATCGTCGTTTACTATACTATAATATTTCTTAAGAAAAGACAAGTATCTTTTTTAATCTACAAACGATATTTAAGTATCTTAGGCGTTTCAGTCTCATTATTTCCTGGGTTATTGCTACTATCGTATAGTACTATTTCAAACATCGAAAGTTTTTATAATCTAAAAATGTTTGAAGCCGATGGTATCTTCTACGGCCTTGCTGCCTTGGCAAGCATTTTGCTATATAGGCTTAAGCTTAATACTATTCCCAATGAACAATGATATGGCTGCGCCGTTTGGCGCGAATGAGGAGGGGCCGACATGAGCACAAAAGCTTCCCCAAACAGGGTTGGGGATTAAAAAAAGTAAATCTTGGTTCCACAAAAGATGAAATATTGAAAAACTTGGAAAAGGGTGATTTATTAGTTTTTGTTAAGAAAGGGGGAATCCATCATGCAGGCGTTTATTCTAATGGTGAGATGTATAACTCACATGGAACTAAGGGTCCGGACTTCACAGACTACAAGCATAATAATTCGAAGTCACAGACTTCGAATAGCGCGTGTGTGGACACTCAAATTCCCCTCAAATTTTCGTCATGATCCATTAAGTGACCTATACTCATTCGGGGTGTAACCCGTGCTTTTTTTAAACGCCGAGCGTCTTTCCATATAGTAAGCGAACGATTTTAGGTGTCAACTATTCGGGTAGTTATATCTAGCTTTGATATAATAAACATGACTGAATGATTCAGGGCACTTCCCCATTTCCTATAATTAAGTCCGGACACGCTTTAATGCTGTTCGATCATTTTATAGCTGAATTGCAAAAGATCGGCGCTGTTGACATACATCCCCACAAAACAATGATCAGTATTGCCAATGCACATAAGCGGGTAGCTTATATTACGCAAGCAGGTAAGAATTTTATTCATGTGGTGTTTCCTTTTAAACAGCGGTATGATGATAATCTTTGTTTTCAGCGGATACAGGAGGTGCCTGGCAGGCATACCGTGTACCATCATTTCAGGATGCTGGGTAAGGAAGATATAAATGATGAGGTACGGAAATTTATGCGTATAGCTTATGACAGATAGCTTTTCCGGTGTTACAAAGGAATAGCCGCCGGACTAATGGGGCTGAATCGCTTTTATGAATAACCATTAAGGGCAGTGCTGAAAAGCCTGCCCTTTTAAAAACAATCACACTTGAGATGCCGCCAAACGCCTCGCTATGGGCCAGTATCTTTTTCGCAACCTGTTTAAGGCTGCCAGGTTGCTATCTTCCAGAAGCGGCATAACGGAAGCAAAGAGCTGTCAATTCCGATCATTGCCCCGCTGCTTTACCCATGATCCTTTTGCTAAGTTCCGGAAAACGGAGGATCGCTGCTATCCAGACCAGGGACTCCAATACTACTGCCGGCAGTCCAGGCTGCTGGTGCTGCCAGTGCGTGGCGATAGCGCCACCCAGGTAAGCGGCTAATAATAAGGTACCTACAATACCGGTACGCGGAACAATAAACAGCACGGCGGAAAGGACTTCAATGAGACCGACGGTTTGGTAGAGACCGGCTGAAAAGCCAAAAGCGGCCGCTAACTTCAGGGCTGCCGGGCTGGCGGTTAATTTCAGGGCTGCGCTAAAGATCAAAGCGAGTGCGATCAGCCCTGTCAATATCCAGCCGGCGATCTTTCGTGTTTTGGTTGACATGTTATTTTTTTATTGATTAAACTGCTCAAAAGTAAATGTTAATGGTGTACTTTTGTAACGGGTTACCAATAGGATACCGGTTACAAAAAGAATACCATCAATGAATATTGAACATACAGCGTGCAGCAAAGCCCATATGGCCATGCAGGATACCCTGATGGTGGTGGGCGGTAAATGGAAGTTGGTCCTGCTTTCCATACTGATGACCGGCGGAAAAAAGCGGTTCCGGGAACTGTCCCGCGAAGCTGGTATTTCCCCCCGGATCCTGTCTAAAGAATTACAGGAACTGGAAATGAATGAGCTCGTCAGCCGTACAGTATGCCATACCAGGCCGGTAACGGTCGAATATGCTATAACCCCTTACTGCGAAACGCTCCTGGAGGTCATTACAGCGATGAACAAGTGGGGCAGGCAGCACCGGGAGCATATTACCGGGAGAAGCAGGGTGACAGAAAAGGCATCATGATCAATTCCGGGTACGATCAATTGTTGCAGGTTATTGCCGTTGCGGCTAAAACGCCGCTAATCAGGGAGGGGGAAACCGTGCAAAAGCTGTTCTTCATCAAAAAGGGATGCATAAGGGTATGGTTTAATCACCAGGGTACAGACGTCACGGTCCAATTCTTTTTTGAAGGGGAAGCAGCAACCTCCTTAGAAAGTTTTATGAACAACGAGCCGAGCCTTTTTACCATCGAGGCGCTGGAATCCTGCGAACTCGCCGTATTGCAAAAAGGCAACTTTGATCAGTTGATGGCGGATGACCTGGCTTTTAAGGATTGGTTTTACGGGACGGCTCTCCAAAAGCTATTGCTGCACGGCAAAAGGCTGTTATCGCTGATCAAAGATAAGCCGGCGGAGCGGTACCGCGAACTGGCCCGGCAGCAGCCGGAGCTGTTGCAGCGCGTGCCGCAACGTTATATCGCTTCTTACTTAGGCATAACGCCTGTTTCATTGAGCCGTATCCGGAACCGGAAGTAATTAATTAACAATTGTTATCGTTCCGCACTTCCGGAAACATGGAACTTTGTTTCAAAAATAGATACAATGAAAGCTTCCGTATTTCTGACCATTTCTGCTATCGGTTCTGTTGCCTTCGGCGCAGTGATGTTTTTAATGCCAGGGTTGGCAGCCGGAGGATTAGGCATTGCATTGACGCCGCAAACCGGTTCGCTGTTGCAGGGCATGGGCGGACTGATCATCGGTTTAGGCGCCATTAATTTCCTGGCCCGTCATTTTACTGAGTTCCGGATGCTCCGGGTTATATTGATCACGAACGTGCTAACCCATACGCTGGGCCTGCTGGCGGATGTGTTTGGCGTGCTTAACGGCGCTTTACAAATCCAGCAAATGGCTCCTGTGGAACTCACACACCTTTTTATTGGGATCGGTTCGCTGATCTATTTGTTAAGATTAAAGCATCAGGTGTAAAAAAGGTCGCGGGTTCAAAATATGCGGGCATCCGACCCGTCCTCTTTCCAAAAAAAATGGGTTCTATCACGTTTTGTGGGTAAGATGATATTTTAAGATTTCAAAGATATATGAGACCTTCTAAATAGTGAACAAAAAGCACGAATAACCAGCGACATTTTGGCTGAAGCTCTTGCCCATTATTTCTCCGTCCGATAAATGGCATGGCAATGAATTAATTAACAAATCTATTTATTTCATTGCCGTTGTGCTTCAGCCAACGGATAAATGGCCTCGAGAAAGGGGCTTTAGCCAAATTCCGCTGGTTTGAATAGTCTATGAAACGGCTATTTAAGCTTTTCCAAGCTTTTCACGAGTCAAAAAGCTAAATCTTACCCAATAAGTGAAAATTAAACACCCACACAAAACGCCATAGAGGCAAAAAATGAGATTGCACTATATTCGTATGGCAGAATTTCAGTATAAAATCGATACTTTTGCATGCATGAATGCGAACTTTGATAACAAAAAGGTAGAAAAGATATCCAAAGCTCTGGGTGATCCTTACCGCATTAAGATCATGCAGGCCATTAAGGAAGAAAAAGACTGGTTGCAATGTCAGGCAATCACGCAGATGTTCAATTTGGCCCAGTCAACTATTTCGCACCATATCAATCAGCTGGTCGATGCTGACCTGCTGCATGCGGAAAAGGACGGCCGTTTTGCGCGCTACAAAATTAACAAAGAGGTCATTGGCGACTATGTTTCCTATTTAAGTGATTTTAGCGAAAAATAATAGCTCAGCTTTCCCGGGTAATCCTCCCTGTACCCATACCTATAGTTTCATTTATTTCTCCTTAACGCAGGTGCGTCATTGACCTTCCTGTCCGTTGCCTGCAAATAGCTATAGCAAAGTAAGTTTTCATTTATTTATCGAATTATTTGTAATTATAGATTTAATTAAACTAAAATTATTTCCTTATAAAGGCAACAAAAATTAAATTAAAAAATGGAATCGCAAGTTTTAACAGATAAACAGGTTAATGGGATTAGGGTTGTTTTCACCTACCGCCTGAGGTCAACACCGGTTGAAGAGGTGGCATAATAAACCCCGTCGTTTTTATCTACCCCGCAAAAAAGGCTCCGGCCTGATATGGTGACCGTTAGCCGACAGGCTTGCTCCGTTAACTGCCCCTACCTGGTCGGAGCATTAGAGCTTGGTAGAGTGCAAAAGCTACTTCGTCCTAAAATATGCAAAGCTTTGAGCTTAATGAGCCTAGGTAATTAATTCCAGTGTACGCTACTCCTCCAGTCAAAAGCCCCAAGACTTTCATCTTGAGGCTTTTTGTTATTTTCATGGTAGGTTGAAAATAACTGGTATAGTCCGAAGTTATAACGGACAGTTATGGGTCGTGCTTACTCCGGCGAAGATCGTTCCTGCTGAACGGCCGGTGTGGTCTTCTTAGTGCGGTAGCGGTAACCCAGGCGGAGCAAAGTCGGAAACACGCAAAGCAACAATGGTAATGCCGCCACAAAACCACCGATCACGGCTACGGCCAGCGGCTGCTGCATTTGCGCACCAAGGCCTATACCGAGCGCAAGGGGCATTAAAGCGAGTATAGCGCCTATAGCCGTCATGAGCTTTGGCCGGATACGCAAACTGATGGCATAATTAATGGATTGATCTACGTCGCCGGTATCCTTGAGGTTAAAGCGGAACTGGTTGAGCGTAAAAATGGCATTTTCGGCAATGATACCTACAATCATGATGATACCTGTATAACTGCTGACATTGAGCGGTATGCCGACAATAAATAGCGCCAGTATACAGCCGCCCATCCCCAAAGCCGAGATGATGATCACCAGGATGGCCTGCAGCCAATCCCGAAACAGGAACAATAATACGGCAAACACCAGCACTACGGCAAGGCCCAGGATAAGCAGCAGTTCGCGAAAAGATTGCTGCTGTTCGCTGTAAGCACCGCCGTAACTTATGGTATAACCTTTGGGCAAATTCAGTTTTTGATGAAACTGCTGCTGGATCTCGGTGATAGCCCCGCCCAGATCGCGGTTATCCAGGCGCGCGGTTAAGATGATATTGGGTGTCAGGTCCTCCCGCTTCTGTTCAATTTCACCGGGCAGCACGTTAACCGTGCAAAAAAATGACAGTGGACGGGTTGTCCCATCCGGTAGAAATATCAACTGGTGGCGGATGTGGTCCAGGTCGTTGTCGGCGAAATTGGTGAAACGGAACAATATCCTGCGCATTTGTTCTCCGTCCTGCAACTGGCCTACCTGTATACCACCCGTCATTGCAGCCTGGGCTGGTGACGGCTCCGGCATACCGGCATTCATGCCAAGGGGTACGCCGCCGGTGTAAGCCGCCAGCTGCGTCTGAAAATCAGTGAGTGATATTTTGTACATGTTTAGCTTATCCTGGTCGGGAATAAACTCGAGGGAAGGTCCGGAGGTTACCAGGCCATCATCAAGATCAGCTATACCGGTAACTTTCTTTAAAATTTCTTCTGCCTGGCGGGCCAGGGTCTTGAGCTGCTGATAATCAGGTCCAAATATTTTGATTTCTATAGGCGATGGGGTGCTCATCAAATCGCCCAGCAAATCCGATATCCTTTGTCCGAACGAGATATGTAAAACCGGCACCCGGGCGGCTATATCCCGTCTTAATTCGCTGATAACTTCAACGGTGGTTTTCGTACGGTTGTTTTTAAGCTGAATGGAGTAATCGCCAAAATTAGGCGGTGCTGCCCGGAAGCCCATTGTCACGCCGGTACGGCGCGAATAAGTCTCTACGGTGGAAGTATGTGTGATAATCTTTTCCATTTCGCGGCACATACGGTCAGTCTCTTCGATGGAAGTACCGGCAGGCGAAAAGTAATCCAGCACGATAGTGCCTTCGTCCAGGTCGGGTAAAAAACCAGTTTGGAGTTTACCGGATGCGAACCAGGCTGAGAATACCAGAACTGCAATAAAAACGAATGCAATAACTGGTTTCCTAAAGGTCCACGTTAACCAGGAAAGTTTACTTGTCGAGAATTCTTCATGTTCGTGAGCCCCTTTTTTATGCTTGTACCCGATTATCAGGTGAAGGACAGGAAGCAGCAGCCAGGTAACAAGGAAGGATGTGACTAGCGTAATTTGCATGGTGTCAGAAAGCTCCTTAAAGAAACTCCCTGCCAGGCCGCTCATGAGGCGGAATGGAAAAAAAATCACGATGGTTGCCAGCGACGAACCGATCATGGCTGGAAAAAGGTCCCGAATGGATTCCCATACGATACGATATTTGTCTTTTTCCGGATGCTCCTCGTGTCCACGGTATATCTGTTCGATAATAACAATTGCATCATCAATAATCAGACCCACTGATGCTGCAATAGCGCCTAATGACATGATATTGATTGTAATGCCGCAAAGATAGAGAACGGTAATTGTGAAGCACAAAGTAACCGGGATCGTCAGCATAACCGCCAGGCTCGCCCGCCATGAACGCAAAAACAAGATCATCACGACAATGGCCAGGAAAAGGCCCTCGTAAATGGTTTTAATTACGCTGTGAATACTATCGCCCACAAACGCACTTTGGTCATAATATGGTTTAAGCTCGTACCCGGGCGGTAAAGTTCTGCGGGCTTCAGCTGCCTGTGAGGCCGCATCTTTGGCAAAATCGATCAGATTGGTTCCGGGCTGCTTAACCAGGTCAATCTGGACAGCATTTTTACCATTAGCGTTAATAACCACAAATTCCTGTTGCTCCTGAATGTCCACCACCGCAAAATCATGGAGCTTAACTACGCGGGTGCCATCATTTTTAATAGTAATATTGCCAAGCGCATCTGAATCCATCACCCTGGTATCTGTCAGCGACAGGTATAAGCGGTTGAAGTCAGCAAGGTTTCCGTTGGATAAAACAAAGTTATTGGTGGCAAAGGCATTGATAATGGCAGCAGGCGTAATGCCCAGTGTGGACATTTTTACGGCATCAGGGATGATCACGAAATCTTTGCCTCTTCCGCCCCTGATCACCACGTTAGATATCCCTTTCACTTTTGAAAACAAGGGACGCAACACAAGATTAGCTTGATCGCGCAGCGCTACCTGGCCGTGAACATTGCTGGTAAGTGTGTAGCCATAAACAGGGAACAGGGACTGGTTCATAGCCTCAACGGACAAATTAATGCCGGGCGGCAAAAAATTTTTAATCTCGCTGATCCGGCTCTCGATCTGCGTTTTCTCGCCGTAAGTATCCAGCCCCCACTCGAAATACACTTCCATGGTGCAACTTCCCCTGCTGGTACTGCTCTTAACAATGGTTACTCCCCTAACCTTTTTAACCGCGCTTTCAAGCGGTTTGGTTACAGTGATCATCATCCTGTTGATCGGTATCTGCCCGGCATCAACAATGATTGAAACCCTTGGAAACAATACTTCAGGAAAAAGATTGGTTTGCATCCGGCTAAAAAAGAAAATACCGGCAACCAGCAACATAGCACCAACAAACAAAATGGGGCGCGAAAATTGCTGAAAATAAGATTTTTTTTCTTCCATGGCTTTTATTTGAGGATGTGGACTAAAGCGGTATCGGCGAGCCCATAATTGCCGCTGATCAGGATCCGGTCACCGGGTTTGAATTTAGGCGTAAGAACTTCTACCTCGCTGCTGCTTTTGTTGCCCAGGGTGACGGGTACTTTTATCGCGGTGCTATCATTCTGCATTTTCATTACCCAAAACTCCTTGAGCAATTCATCGCTCAAAACGCAAGACCTGGGCAATACCTGCTGCTGCCCCAAATTTGTCCGGCTGATCTCGACCTTAGCCAACAGATTTTCCGGAAGGGACAGGCTTTGATCCGGTTTGGCAAGCATAGTTTGCGTTTGAGCAGTGACATTCATGGAAGCCAGCGGCGTGGTGATGGTAGCGCTGTGCCTGGTAAGGTCAGGCAGGGATATTATACATTTCTTTCCTGGTTTCACCACATCGGTATATTCATAGGGCACATTTACCTGGAAGGCCAAAAACTGGTTATCGGCAATGGTGCACAACAGGGCTCCTTCCAATACATATTCACCGGTTTGCTGTTTATCAAACGTGGTAATGATACCGGATGCCGGCGCTTTTACGGAAATCATTCCGAAGCCGTTGAGCGATGCGTCAATATTGCTGATATCCTTCCCAAGGGCTCTTCGCTCCTTAGACTCCAACAGGTAAAGGGTTTGCCCCTGGCGCACATGATCGCCGAGCTTGACATAAACTTTGGTGATAAAAGCTGCAATAGGAGCTGTTACACTGTTTCGCTTCAGGTAGATGGAGGTTGCTGAAAGGACCAGGTCGTTTTTGATTTCCCCTGATCCGATCAGGGTAACCCGTACGTCGGTTTTTGGCTTTACGGGGTCTTGATCCGGCGCTGGCGCGGAATGACAGGCAACTAAAGCGAGGCTGCATGCCAGTATGATTTGACGGGTTTTCATAAATGGGTAGTTTACCAATTCCAATAGTTGTAAGCGTTAATTAATAATAACCGGTTAGTTTCCAGCTGCAGCAGATCACGCTGGGCCATGCTCCGGTTTTTTAATACATTGATAAAATCGATAACCGACAGCTGCGCCTGGATCACTTGTTTGCGGTAACCCGCAAGGACGGACTCATAGTCCAGAAGCTGCTGGCGTACATGAGTTAGCCGGCTGTCATAAGACTGGAGCTCGGCCAGGGCCTGTGCCTTGCGCAGACTCTGCTGGGTTTGGAAATTATTTTTGTAAGCGGAGACCGATTGCAGAAGAATACTCGTTTTGCGCCGTGTGATGTCCCGTTGATGCCCATCCAGGATATTCCATGTAAACATTAAGCCTGCGCTTACGCCAAACCGGTTCACAAGTGTCGGTAAATAGGGTCCATTGAAGCCGGTATTTTCAAAAAGGTTAAGCTGCGGTTTGTACTTGGTCTCAAACCCTTTTTGGCCTGTGATCAGGTTCAGGCTGTCCAGACGAAAACGTTCATTATAAAGGGAATGTACCGGTTCATCAGACTTTAGTGTAAGTGCTACTGAATCCAGTTTATTAATCGTGGTGTCCCGGATACCGCTCATTAGTTTAAGTTCCAAAAGGTCTTTCCGGAAAGCGGCCTGATAAGCAATCAGCAAATTCTGGCTATTCTCATATTCAATATTGAGCAGCGTAAGGTCTGTACTTTTTAACAAACTTGCCGCTACCAGCTTTCTGACAATTAATTGCTGTCCGGAGATCACCCGGATATTATTTGCTGCATTGATGGTCTGACGATTGTCCAGCAGGCAGAGCAGGTACTGATCGGTGACGGTCTTTTCGAGGTCATGCGCGGTTAAAACCACGTTATTAGCATTGATCTGTGCATTAATAAGGGGCTGTGCGGCCATAATGTCAGCGCGTTTACGGTTAAACAAGGGCTGGTTGACGGTAACCATGCCCTGATAACTGCCGCCGTTGGTTACGCCCAAATCGAAACCGTAATAATTGGTTGCGCTGCCGTTTGAGTTTAGTTCAAGACGATGCTGGCCATTGTCGGTAACGTATACAGGTGCAAAAAGATAACTCGCATTCAGGCTGAGCTGCAGCTTTTGATAAAGCGCTTTGATCCTATCGGCTTCTGCCTGGTTTGCCAGGACCTGGTTCCGGTTATCGTTGATTAAAGGGCTGTTCGCTTTTGCCTGCGTGATGTATTCCTCAAGGTTGGTTTGCGCATTTGCATGCAAACCGGTCAAGGCAATAATAATGCAGAAAACAAAACGCAAGTTCTTAGCAAGACATAGATTGCTAAACTGGTTCATTGGAAAATGATTTAATAAAAATAAGCTCGCAATTCCGGGCAAACCGGCAGCGCATGATTAATTAATTAGGATGGATCGCCCCTGGATGATGATCTGGGGTCAACTGTTGGAAGAGGGAGGACCTCGGAGATGTGAGACGAGGACGCTTTTGAAGGTTACAGGATACCAATAACCATCATTATAAATTGTTTTGATTTCAAAACCGTAAAGTTCGTCATGGCTGGCAATGCAAGGCTCGGGAACCGTTGCCAGAAGAATCTTTTTTGTAAAACATTGCAGCTTAATCAGCTTTTGTCGTTCTGCAACGCCTTTGGGAATGGTGGTGTGTTTTCCGGAACTTTCCCTGGATAAATTTTCATATCGCAAAATCACCTCTCCCTGCAGGGAAAAGAAAATCAGCAACAGGACGCTGAGCCTGCCAAATAATTTGATCCCTTTCATTATCTTTTACAAAGGAATAAATGAATTCTGAAGAAAAACTGAGGCGTCTCTTGCAGGAACGGATGACCTGAATGCAAATTTTAAGCCGCGGGCACGCAGTTTCGCAAATTTACCTTGTTATTTTGCAGCTATTAAGTTCATTTACTTCAATGCAGAAGTAAAACGATTCCGACGAAACCAATTCAAATTCTACTTATCGTATTGAGATTGTGACGTGGATTTAATGTTTTAATAATATAAGAGTACTTTTTTTGTAAAGGTTTAATTTATTACCATTTAAGAAAAAATTGAATGAGACTGATATCTATCTTATTATTTACTTGTCTAACATCTTTTTTCTTCAACAGCGATGTCACCATGAGCATCCGGCATTCTGTTACTATAGATTCGCTGGGCGCCTGCCAGGGGATATCCATTCAAAAGCAAAAGGCTTTTCTTTATGGTGACCGGGAGGTGGGAATGATCAGGCAGTTTTCCTTTAATGATGATACACTAACATATGACCATAAGGAATGTAAGCTTACGGTTAATGGGAAAAACGTAATTAACCATCCTACAGGCGTTGCTTATCATGCAGGTATGCCTGTATTTATGGGAAATTCTATCAGGTTGAATAAAGAAGGCACTTCGTGGAAGGCAATGATCTATTGCATAAACTGGAAGGGGCTTTGGAAAACAGGTACGCTGGATGGCAACCTTTTGAGTACAGCCTCTTTTTCGTTTTGTAAAAATCAAAATCCTGATTAATTTGAGGATTGAAGTGGGCCGCGCTTAAACCGTAAAAGAAAAAAACGATTATACCTGTTCCATTAATTCCGCGGTGATTTCAATTTACACTTTCGCACAACACTACACCCTTGCGTCTGGCGGAGCGAAGTTCTAATCTACTAAATCACGAATGGGTTATAATGCTATTCTGTGCTGCTCGAATTAAAGTCTTAAAAGTAAATTGAATATAATCAATTTACTTTTAAGACCTTTTTAATTTTTTAAGCCCCGCTGCAGGCCGGATCACCACAATAAGTGTGGACCGCAGGCCAATGACCGGTACAGTATCCAGAACATAGAGCGTTTGTGTCACTCACCCCGTTTCCGTAGAGACATACTGCCGAAGACCCGGCACATGTACACCTGAATTGCTGTGTGGTACTACAAACGCCTGACCCTCCTTTAATTTGCTTTTGTTGCTCTTTGGTCAGCGGATGACCGAGATTTGATTTGTTCATTGCCATAAGGTTTAGATTTTTTATTAATCAAATATTAAGAAAAAAATTGAATATTCCTACCCTTATGTATATTTTAAAACCTTATGACTGATATAGTTGCCAGGCGTGATTGTATCATTATCACCTGACAAAAATTCAAAGCCCGTAATACCCGTTTTACAATATCTTAGTTTGTTTTAATACCGAATTTGGCAGGGGACGATCTTATTCATAATTATTACCGGGATGATAATAAATAAAAATTCGACTATTCCGTTTCGTAAATTAAAGTCAAAATAAATCCTGAGACGGGCCTTATTAACAAGGCCGTCTCGGGAATGATAAATTGAAAATTATCGTATTAATTGAAATGGATCATTCTCCGGTGTCCCCGATGTTTTTCATCGCGGACAAAATGGAAAATGCCCCTTTTAAAACAAACCGGCTATCCTTCAGTTCCGGTTTGTTAAAATGGACTTCGTTCCAGCCATTTTCTTTAACACCAATATTAACCGGAACCATGCTGAATAAGGTACTGCCTCCCTTTTTGTCTGCTATGAAGGCATACGATTTACCCTCAAAACTGGCCAGTGCCGCATCGGGCAAGGCTAAGGTATTTTGTGGTTTAGTTTCAATAGTGGCTTGTAAAAACATGTTTGGCAGCAAATTTTTATCTGTTTTTAAAAAGTGACAATGCACCATTATACTGTGTGTCGTATCAAGCATTCGCCCGATAAGAATTACTTTACCGGGGTAACTTTTTTCCGGCAGACTGGGTAAATTGATGGTTACCGCGTTCCCAATTGCAATTTTGGGGATATCCTGCTCAAAAACTGTTAGCGCTGCGTGTATGTCATCGGTATTTACCAGTTCCATTAAAACATCTGTCGGATTGACATAGCGCCCCATGCTGATATTCACTTTTGAAACAAAGCCGGAAATCGGCGATAGAATGTTTACCACTGATTTAATACCGGACGGGGTTAGCTTTTCCGGGTCAATTCCTATCATCCGGAGTTTTTGGGCCAGGCCGGCAGCCTGGGCCTGCTCGCTGTTAAAATCGGCCTGCGATTGCTGGTATAACTTTAACGGGCTTGCCTGTTCCTGACTCAATACCCGCTGCCGCTCAAGCTCTTGCTTTAAAAATGTTATTTTACTCATGCTGGTCAGGTAATTTTGCTGCATGGTGATGTAATCCTGATTGGCTACCTGAGCAATCACCTCACCTTTATAAACCGGCTCACCGGGAAGCATGGTTGTTCGTTTCAAAAAGCCCCCCATAGGAACATTAACGGCAATCAAATTCTCGGGGGGAACATCTACCTGCCCGTTGACGTGAATGGAGCCAGACAACGGGTGTTTAGGCAACGCCCCCGTATCGATATTCCCATTTTTAAATTGTTCGGCTGTAAATAAAATGGTGTTGCCCTTTGCCTTGGGTTGCTCCGCCGCAGGCTGATCTTTGCCTTTCTGGTCTTCCTTTGATCCACAGGATGAAAGCAGGAAAAGGACGATGATGATATGATAGATTTTCATGGTTTTTCTTTTTGTGCCTGGTAATACCAAAGCAAATTAACTGTTTGATCCAATTGCAGCAGCGCATCCAAACGGTCGGTTCTTAACTGTACCGACTGGTTATATAGGTTAGCCCACTCCAGGTAACTGACCTGTCCGTTTGTAAAAGACAAGTTAGCCGTACGAAGCAGTTCTGTCGCCTGCTTTAAAGCCGAATTTTCGTAATAATCCAAAGCCTGAACCTGTTGCGCATAACGCCGTAAGGTTTGCCGCCATTGGCCAAGCCAGTCGGCCTGTTTTTGGGATAAAGTGTATTCAGCCGCTTTCTTTTGATATACGGCCGACCGGGTGGCTGACCGGTATTGACCGTAAAACAATGGAATGTTCAACCCAAGCGTGTATGATGAAAAACGATCTCGTTGCGTAAGAATCCTGGCGAGATTATTAACATCAGGGCCTGCAAAACTCTGGTTATAATAACTCAGGTTCACTTCGGGCAAGCCTTTAGCACGGCTAACCCTGGCCTTCCAGTCATATATTTCTACCTGCTGTTTAGCCTGCCTTACCTCGGGATTTTGAAGCGCTTGTTCCGAATCGGGAACAAAGCCCGCTTTCCACGCCGGCACAAATTTATCGGCAGGCAAATATTCGGTAGTTGTGTTCATTAACAATTGTAAACGGCTTTGCAGTACGCCTAATTCCGTTTGAAGTACCCGGCGCTGGTTCTTCAGCATGCCAGCCTTCGCCTCAGCACTGGTAAGGTTAATGCGTGATGTTTCGCCGGTATTAAACCTAAGCTGCTCCAACTTAATTACCTGGATAAATACTGAATCCTGTTCGTTCAATAAAGTAAGTTTCGCTATTGCGGCCGTCATTTGCAGGTATACATCCCGAACCTGGTAAGCCAGTTGGTTTTTAAGCACATCCTCCTGTAAGGCGGTCAGCCCGCTTTCGGCATTTAAATAATTCCGCTGGGAAGAGT
>JAQNCM010000072.1 GCA_029237615.1 Mucilaginibacter sp. | reverse complement strand
GCTTTAAGCTTTTGTTCTACGGTTTGTTCCATTAAATAAAATATTTGACGGGGTTTGTATTTACTTCTGTTAAACGGATGGCAAAGGTACTAAATTTTTTCCTAATTATTTCATACAATAATTGTTGCGTAAATTGCTCACTTTCAAAGTGCCCGATGTCCGCAATTACAAGCTTTCCTTCGGCGTCAAAAAAATCGTGATATTTAAAATCAGCCGTTATAAAAATATCCGCCCCTGCGGCTATCGCCTGCTTTAATAAGAAGCCTCCCGCACCGCCGCAAACCGCTACCTTTTTTATATGTCTGCCTGTTAATTCCGTGTGCCTTATCACGTGTGCCCGCATTTTTTCCTTTATATGAAACAAAAATGCTTCCTCTTCAATCGGCGTTTCCAGTTCACCTATCATCCCGGCCCCAACCTGCTGGTGCTGATTAGTTAATGTATAAAGATCATAAGCCACCTCCTCATAAGGATGGGCTAAAACAAGCGCCATTAATAGCTTGCTTTCCAATATTGCCGGGTAAATTGTTTCAATGCGTATTTCATTTTCCACGTGCCGCTTGCCGGGTTCGCCAACATAGGGGTCGGTATATTCATTGCCTTTGAAGGTGCCGGTACCTGTTGCATTAAAACTAACTTCGCCGTAATTTCCAATATTCCCGGCCCCTGCCGCAAACAATGCATCTCTCACCTCATCAGCATGACTTACCGGCACATAGGTAACCAGTTTTTTCAATATATTATGTTTCGGTGCCAGCAACCGGCAATTTTTGAGGCCTAAGGTTTCACATATCTTTGCGTTAACCCCGTGCATCATATTATCCAGGTTGGTATGAATTGCGTAAATAGCGATGTTATTACATATCGCTTTTTCAACTACCCGCTCTACATAGGTTTTACCATTAAATTTCTTTAAACCGCGAAAAACGATGGGGTGATGTGATATAATTACCTGGCAATTGGTAGCTATGGCCTCGTCAACTATTGCTTCTGTACAATCTAAAGAGATCAACGCCTGGTAAATTTCGCGTTCAGGTTGTCCCACTATCAGGCCTGCATTGTCATATTCTTCCTGGTAAGCAAGCGGGGCCAGGCTTTCAAGGTAGGCGGTTAGCTGGGATAATTTCATGTTGATTTATACTGATTTTAACGATTTAACTGCATTGACCGTAGTTTTATTCTTCTGTATTCATCCAAACAACCTTCTGTTCTGATTGATGAGGAGCGGCTATAATGTTGCCATAAAGTTCGGGCCTGCGCGCACTAATATAACGGTAACCACCAGCATCTGTTAGTTTTTGCGGAGTAATTGATGCAATTGCAATTTCATTATCAAAGCTGCGGCATTCGGCAATAATATCGCCAAATGGGTCAATTATCATAGCACAGCCATTTTTTAACTGATCGTCATCCATCCCGATAGGGTTTGAAAAAATAGCATAAACAGCATTGTCATAAGCACGGGCAGGCAGCCACTTCATCAGCCAGGCGCGTCCTTTAAGTCCATCAAATTCCTGCCGGAGCGTAGTTGGGTCGGTTTCCCGGTTCTTCCACAATTCCGGATCAACAAACCCTGCTCCGGGGCGGGTTGATGGTGTGCACATAGTAACATGTGGCATAAAAATTATATCTGCGCCAAGCAACTTCACCGCCCTTACGTTTTCAATAACATTGTTATCGTAACAGATCAGGATACTGCACTTCCAGCCATAAATGTCGAAAGTCACATATTGGTTGCCGGGTGTGAGGTGAGGATTTATAAAAGGATGCAGCTTTCGGTATTTAGCTAAAAGACCATTCTTATCTACACATACATAAGCTTTGTATAATTTTCCTTCTGCGTCCTTCTCAAACAAACCGGCTAAAATTATAATATCAAGCTCGCGGGCAAAGGCTGTCAACTCCTTTACACTCGGGCTATCGGGAATAAATTCAGCAACATCAAGCAATTGCTGCTTTGAAAGATGGCGGGCGAAACTATAGCCGGTGATAGAACATTCATGAAATGCAATTACATCCGCCCCTTGCGCTGATGCTTTTGTTGAGAGGTTTTTGATTACGGAGAGATTATAAGCTTTATCCCCGCTGCTGTTTTCAAACTGTGCTGTGGCAATTTTTAAAGTTTGCATAGGCAAAGGTAATTGGTTTTATTCACTTTATATTAGGTACTCATCTTCGCTATATAGAAGCTTTCATAAGCCATTTTCCTGTTATATTCCGAAGTTAGATTCTTATAATTGATAAGATCTATTATTGTTCCGATAAAACAAAAGCCGGCTGTAAAAAGATATAACAGGCCCATAATTACTTCGCCCACCACAAAACGCTGTACGCCGGCAACGCCGAAAAGGCCCAGCAGTGTAAACAATAATATATCCTGCGGGTTTTTTCTTTTACCCGAATATACCATATAAAAAGTCTTTTTTTGGTTTTCGTCCAGGTCGGCGGTACCCTGTTGTAAAAAGCCATTTTCTTCAGGGCTAATTCCGGGAAACGCCATATAAGGGTTTTGATGCATGTCCATTTTTTAATTGTTTTTGGTTGAATTGTGATATAAAACTAAGATAGAATTAAAAATGTGGCAACGCAAAATTGGTTAAAGACCGCTGTATGTCGGTGAAGAGCAGTATTATTACGGTAAATTTGGGATGTAATTATTTTGAAACCGTGTGTGGTATGTTATAACGGGGATATAGACGCGATCTTCCCAGCGTATAAATACGGTAAAGAACAATGATTAACGCAGGGATGCCCAGCCAGTGCGCCCTGAACGAGCTTTTAATATCGCCATGGAATAAAAAAGAGATGGAGTGCCCCATCCCGCAACCGGGGCACCAGGTAAAACCAAGCAATTTTAACGGACATAAAGTAAAGTGACCCTGATCCGTTGGATTTGTTATAGCCAATGCCACTACTGCAGCTACCCAAAAAGCCAGTTCAAAGTAATTATTAAATAGCCGTTTAATCAACTTTATTATGATTGGTTGTAAATATCAGTGGCACGCCTAACGCAAACAACACACCCACCAATAAGGCACCAAATACCCGCCCCGAGAATTCCATTAAATTGGCTTCCTTGCCAAATTCATCAATATAAATAATAGCAGCGGCAATGGCAATTGCGCCGCCTATCAATAAAATTTTAAAGCATTGCAGTAACCCTTCAAGATACCCCATCTTCCCGTTACAATCACTGCTTCGGTAGCTGTTTATAGCGAAGAATAAAACTACTAACGGAATAAGCACTGCTGCATATTCTATAGGGGCCATCGCGCTGGTTTGCGGCGAGTAGCCCAGTGCTTTCATAACAAACATCCATAGGCCGCTTAAAACGCCTATTAAAGCGCCAGAAACAATTGCATTCTTCATAGTAATAATTTGGTTAGGTGTTTGTTCAGATAATTGGTGTTGTTCGATTAGCCGGTTGAACTTTTGATCGGCATTCCAATTTCTGAATCACACATAAATTTACTATTAAAAGTAATTTATTCGCCATATTGTTTGCAATAATTTGAAGGTTGAATTAAAAACCCTTTTTTGTTTATATTTGCGGCGATTTGAACATCCGTGACATATTAGAGCGATATAAAGCTGACGACCGGATAAAAGCATTGGCGCAAGCGTTGAATGCTGCTAAAAATCCAAGGATTCAGTTGCGTGGTTTAGTCGGATCAAGTGATGCGGCCATCGCGGTAGCGTTATATTTTTTGCAGCATAAACACATGATATTTGTGCTGCCTGAACGTGAAGAAGCTGGCTATTTTCAGGCCGACCTGGAGAATTTAACCGGAAAGGAAGTTTTACTTTTTCCCTCGTCATATCGCAAACCTTTTGAATTTACCCAACCAGATAGCAGCAATGTGCTTGCACGTGCTGAAGTGCTGAACGAGCTTAACCATTCATCATCTTTTGGACAACTGGTAGTTACCTATCCCGAAGCGCTTGCCGAAAAAGTGATCGACCGTGCGTCGCTTGAGAAAAACACCCTCGAAATTTCTGTAAACAACAAACTCAGTATTGATTTTATCAACGAGTTTTTAGTTGAATATGATTTTGACCGGGTTGATTTTGTTTATGAGCCGGGTCAATTCTCTATCCGGGGCGGTATTGTTGATATATTTTCTTTTTCGCATGAGCTGCCCTATAGGGTGGAGTTTTTTGGCGACTTTATTGAATCTATCCGCACTTTCGAAATTGAAAGCCAGCTGTCGGTGGAGCAGGTTAAAAGTATCACTATTGTTCCGAATGTTCAGTCAAAATTCCTCACAGAAAACAACATTTCACTGCTGGAGTATGTAGATGCGGGCACCCAGGTTTGGATAAAAGATGTACAGTTTACGCTTGATATCATAAAAACCGGGTTTAAAAAAGCAACCGAACTTTGGAAGGCCTTATCTGCAGAAGATAAAAACCAAAATCCGGACTGGATCGACCCTAAGTTTGGCTTTACCGATGAAAAGCTAATCGCGGACCAATTGCATGACTTCCCGGTGGTAGAATTTGGGAAACAATTTTTTTACCAGACGGGGCATTCCTTTAATTTTGATATGCGCCCGCAGCCATCCTTTAATAAGGACTTTAGCCTGCTGATCCATAATTTCAAAAATAACGAGGCGGAACAAATTGAAAATTTCATCCTTACTGATTCGGCACGGCAGGTAGAACGGCTTTATGCCATCTTAGAAGATCTCGATAAAACGGTAAAGTTTACACCTATCAGCGTTTCTATACGAGAAGGCTTTGTTGACCGCGAACAAAAATTAGCATGGTATACCGATCATCAGATATTTGACCGGTATTATAAATATAAGCTAAAAAAAGGCTATCAGCGTTCGCAGGCTATTACACTGAAAGAATTGCGCGAGCTAAAGCCTGGCGATTATGTTACTCACATTGACCATGGTATTGGTAAATACGCCGGGCTGGAAAAGGTGGAGGTAAGCGGCAAAATGCAGGAGATGATCCGTTTAGTTTATGCTGATAATGACCTGCTGTATGTAAATATTAATTCGCTTAACCGGATCTCAAAATATAGCGGCAAAGAAGGTACTGTTCCAAAAATGAATAAGCTGGGCACCGACACCTGGGAACGGCTCAAAAAAACTACAAAAAAAAAAGTTAAGGACATCGCCCGCGACCTGATAAAGCTTTATGCCGTGCGTAAAACGCAGCAGGGTAATGCTTTTTCGCCGGATAGCTATTTGCAAACCGAGCTGGAAGCTTCTTTTATATACGAAGATACCCCTGACCAGGAAAAAGCCACGAGTGATTTTAAAAAGGATATGGAGTCGCCGCATCCTATGGACAGGCTTATTTGTGGTGATGTGGGATTTGGTAAAACAGAGGTAGCCATAAGGGCGGCGTTCAAAGCGGTGGCCGACAGCAAACAGGTGGCTATATTAGTGCCAACAACCATCCTGGCGGCACAGCATTATAAAACCTTTTCCGACCGTTTAAAAGGGTTCCCCTGTACTATTGATTATGTTAACCGGTTTAAGTCGAGCAAACAGATCAAAGAAACTTTAGAAAAACTAAAAGAAGGTAAAGTTGACATCATCATCGGAACACATCGCCTGGTAAGCAAGGATGTCAAGTTTAAAGACCTTGGGTTGATGATTATTGACGAAGAGCAAAAATTCGGCGTATCCACCAAAGAAAAGTTGAAGCAAATGCGCGCCAATGTGGATACCCTTACCTTAACGGCAACGCCTATTCCGCGTACCCTGCATTTTTCATTAATGGGGGCAAGGGACCTTTCCATTATTTCAACGCCGCCGCCAAACCGACAGCCTGTGGTAACTGAGCTGCATGTTTTTAACGATACATTGATAAAGGAGGCGGTTGAACACGAGATTGATCGTGGCGGACAAGTGTTTTTTATCCATAACCGGGTGAATGACCTGGCCCAATTGGGAGGCATGATACACAAACTGGTACCTAAGGCACGCATTGGCATTGCGCATGGACAACTGGAAGGAGACGCGCTTGAAGATGTGATGCTGAAGTTTGTAAGTGGCGAATATGATGTGCTGGTAGCCACCACCATTATTGAAGCGGGATTGGATATCCCCAATGCCAATACCATCATTATCAACTATGCGCACATGTTTGGTCTGAGCGACTTGCACCAGATGCGCGGCCGGGTAGGACGAAGCAACAAAAAGGCCTATTGTTATTTGTTAAGTCCGCCGCTTTCAACACTTACTAACGAAGCCCGGAAACGCCTGAGTGCAATTGAAGAATTCAGCGACCTGGGCAGCGGTTTTAACGTGGCTATGCGCGACCTGGATATCCGCGGCAGCGGTAATCTTTTGGGTGCGGAGCAAAGCGGGTTTATTGCGGAGATCGGTTTTGAAATGTACCATAAAATACTGGATGAGGCTATACAGGAATTAAAGGAAGATGAATTTAAAGGCGTGTTCCCGGATGATAAGCCCAGGCCTTTTATTACTTTCACTCAAATAGACACCGACCTCGAGATCTTAATACCCGACGAGTATGTAACCAGCATTGCCGAACGTTATAACTTATATACTGAGCTATCGAAACTGGAAAACGAAGTTGAACTAAAAGCTTTCCAGCAGCAACTGCACGACCGTTTTGGCCCTATTCCTCCGCAGGTAAACGACCTTTTAAATACCATGCGCATGCAGTGGCTGGGGAAAGCCATAGGCTTTGAAAAGATTTCGCTTAAAAAGAATGTGCTGCGGGGTTATTTCATCAGTAACCAACAATCGCCCTACTTTGAAACAGAAGCCTTCAGGCAGATACTCTCTTTTGTACAGGCCAACCCGCGCAGAACTAATTTAAAGGAAGTAAAAAACAGCTTAAGACTCAGCATTGAAGGTGTGAACAGCATTAACCAGGCTGTTAATTTATTGAGCGAAGTTGCCGAGCCGGTGGGGGTATAGTTTAGAAGCGTCCTTGCGGGGAACGAAGCAAGTATAGAGATTGCTTCGTTCCTCGCATGGACGCTTGATAATGGTTATGGAGCCGCCGAAATTATTTCACCCGCTTATAAATATCCTTCAAATTGCGGCCCATTTCCTTGTAATCAAGGCCATAGCCTACCACAAATTCGTTTTCAATTTCAAAGCCAACGTATTTTAATTCGTCTATCTTTTTTAGAAGGGCTTTAGGCTTTAACAGCAGGGAGCATAATTTTATAGAGGCGGGCTCTTTTACTTTTAATTTATCAAGCAGGTAATGGGCGGTGTTGCCGGTATCAACAATGTCTTCAATAATTACAACATCCCGGCCTTTAATATCAACACTAAAATCAATATCGTCGCGTATTTTGAGGCCGCCTTGCGTGCCACCATAATAGGACGCCAGTTTGGTAAAAGTAATTTCGCAAGGGATATCAATTTGTTTTATAAGGTCGGCAATAAATAAAAAACTGCCGTTTAAAACGCCTACAAATACAGGTATACAATGCTGGTAATCGGCATTCAGTTGCAGGCCAATAGCTTTTATGCGTTCTTCTATAGCCGCGGATTTTATAAGGGGCTCAAATTCCAGATCGGCAATTTTCGTTTTCATGCGACTAAATTAATAAAAATGTGTGGAAGTCCGAAAGTAGGGAAATTCCGAAAGTCGGAAGACAGTAAACGATTTTATTCCTGGTGGGGATATAATCAGTGAAATCGCGTTTAAGGTACTAAGCGTATAAATTTAGGCTAAATCCATTTAATCGCTTCAATTTTAACCGTTGGCTGAAGCCAAACGGCAATGAATATAAGCAATCAAATATCTAAATTCATTGCCATTCCCATTTATAGGGCGAAAAAATAACAATTAAAATAGGGCTTCAGCCAAAACCAGCGATAAATATTTAAAAGCGATTGGGAGATAATTAGCTTCTTTCCTTTTAAACTTTCGGACTTTCGGAGTTTCCCGACTTTCGGACTGAAAGAACTATCTTTGCGCCTTACATGACGGATTACCAGGTTCACACCTTAGCCAACGGCATCAGGATACTTTATAAAAGGGCATCATCGGCAATAACCCATTGCTGCTTTATTGTTAATGCCGGCTCACGTGATGAGTTGGACCATCAAACCGGCCTGGCACATTTTATAGAGCACCTGCTGTTTAAAGAAACCGAACGACGCAGCACCAGCCAGATACTTAACCGGCTGGAAATAGTTGGCGCCGACCTTAATGCCTATACCACAAAGGAATATACCTGTATCCATGCATCGATGTTAAATCAGCATTTGGAGCGTACTATTGATCTTTTTGAAGACATTTTATTCCATTCCACCTTCCCTGAAGATGAGCAGGAAAAGGAAAGAGGCGTAATTTTAGATGAAATTGCGTCGTATCTTGATCAGCCTGAAGAAGCGATTCAGGACGATTTTGAATGCCTGCTGTTTGCCGGGCATCCGATAGGTCAAAATATCCTGGGCACTCCTGAAACTGTGGCTAAGCTAAGCGGTAAGGATATCAAAGAATTTATGGCCGCCAATAATAATACATCCGAAATGGTTTTTGCTGTCTTCGGGGATTATGATTTTAAAAAGGTGGTCGCATTATCCGAAAAATACTTTGGTAGTGTGCCGGTAAATTCCGCTAAAAAAGACCGGATAAAGCCCGGGAAAAATAGAGTGAGTCACCACATTTTTACAAAACCCATTTCACAATCCCATTGCATAATTGGCAATCAGGCCTATGCATCATCGCACCGGCATAAAAATGGCTTATTGCTTTTAAATAATCTGTTAGGCGGTATGGGCATGAGCAGCAGACTGAACCTGGAGATCAGGGAAAAATATGGCATTGCCTATACCATCGAATCAAATTATACCGCACTCACCGATACCGGTATATTTTCAATCTATTTTGGTACGGATAGTGAAAAAACCGAAAAGGCAACCAAGCTGATTCATAAAGAACTAAAAAAGCTGCGGGAACAAAAATTGGGCACTTTGCAGCTGCACCAGGCCAAACAAAAATTTATAGGCCAGATAGCCATTGCCGAAGAAAGCCGGATGGGGCTCATAATTTCGATGGCCAAAAGTCTGCTTGATTTTAATTACGCCGATAGCCTGCAACAGGTATTTGATAAAATTAATGCGGTTACTGCCGAACAATTGTTAGAGATAAGTAATGAAATTTTTAACAATGACAAGTTAATCACCTTGCTATTTGAGCCTAAGCAATAAACCTTTATTTTTGCAGAATGAAATTTCCTATTATAGCATATGGTGATCCTGTTTTAAGAAGGAAAGCTACGGCTATTGAGCCAGACGAATATCCCCATATAAAAGAGCTTATTGAGAATATGTTCGAAACAATGTATGCGGCCAAAGGCGTGGGCCTTGCAGCACCACAGGTGGGTCTTTCCATGCGCTTGTTTGTAATAGATGCAAACCCTTTTGAAGACGATGACCCCAGCTTAAAGAATTTTAAGAGAGTTTTTATTAATGCTACAATGCTGGAAGAAACCGGCGAAGAATGGCCTTTTAATGAAGGGTGTTTAAGTATACCGGATATAAGGGAAGATGTTTACCGCAACTCAAATATCAGGCTTTCCTATTACGACGAAAACTGGAAGCACCACGAAGAAGCATTTTCCGGAATGGCTGCGCGCGTTATCCAGCATGAATATGACCACATTGAGGGCAAGCTATTTACAGACAAATTAAGCCCCTTGCGTAAACGCCTTATCGAGAAAAAACTGAATGACATTTCAAGAGGGATTGTTGATGTGGAATATAGAATGAAATTCCCTGCGGTTAAAAAAGGCAGATAGTGGGAAGAGATGGCAGATTGTAAGAGTCAGGAGTCAGGAATGAAACTGCTGATCTTATTAGGTTAACCGTCTTGCTTCTTAAAATCCTGCTTCTTGTATCTTACCTCCTGCTTCCTGAATCTTAATTGCCGCTGCTATTGTCAGTATTCCGGCTTTTATCACCATCCGAGATCTGTTTAATCAGGCTGCCCCAGTTGAAGGGATTTAACAGCGGGTTGGTAAGCGAATGTGAATTCATCACATTATTATGAAAATCTGAGAAGGTATTAATTTCGCCTCCGTCTCTTGGAAGGGTACGCATTAAGGCGTGGAGGGATGAGTGGCTGACATTTTTCCTGGCAATTTCCAGATCATCATCAGCAAGTTTCATGGAGATAAACTCTTTGGTAAATTCCTCCGTAGTTGCCCAGGGGAACACACGAAAAACAGGCAAATTGATAATTACCGGTTTAAGCGAAACCTCCAGCGTATAGCTTTTATTAGATACATTTGCCGGTATAACTATAATTGTGGAAGCATAGCCGACAGACGAAAACCGCAAAGTATCCTGTTCGTGTGCCACAAAGGAGAAATAGCCATTATACCCGGATTGATTTATCACCCCTTTTTCAGAAACATTAATGATGCTTACATAAGGTACAATAAGTTTGGTACTATCGGCATTGTGCACAATACCGCTAAACTGCACCAAGGGTCGTTCCTGCTTTTGGGCAAAGGCTGTTACTGCAATAACCAGTAAAAATAATATGCCGAGTACCTTCTTCATTCTTTGTTTAATTCCAAAATATTCACAAAAATAGCTTATTGCCACAATGCAGCGATCATTTTAACAAAACTTAACATTACCTGAGGTTTTCGGGCAACACCGCATTCGGGTCATCAATGTCTGTTAAGTTTATAGCTTCAATGCCGGTAATTTGCGGAACCGCCTTTTTTATGGCTTCTTCAATACCCGCTTTAAGCGTCATGATACTCATAGGG